>JBGQGT010000099.1:0-7532 GCA_041497595.1 Gammaproteobacteria bacterium | reverse complement strand
GAAATTCGATTCATTGTGGGTGGGCGAATCTTTCTTGACCTCACAGGACACGCTACAAGCGATTCTTTCAATGCCGGGAGGGGTCGAAGGACCCCCAGAATGACGCGTTTTGAGCGTCGCATTTCGTTTTTCAACAGCCTGCTAACGAATAGGATTTTATCCGCCGTGCGGCAGCATGGTGGATAAAATCAGTTGGACAGAACCGCTGTGCTCAGGACCAAGTGGTATGGGATTTGTAAGGCGTGCGCGGTCGCGCGGCACGCACCGTCAGCCCGACCAGCACGTCGAGCGCACAGTAAAAGGCCCCGGCCGCAAGCGGCGGATTCGCGCTGTTGAGGCCAACGTACGGCACATCCCGATGCCACACCCAATTGCCGATCAAGGTTCCGTACACCTCCACCATCAATGAGGCGACGAACATTACCGCGTACAGGCACCGCCCCTCGGGCTGCAGCATGCACAGGGCGAACAGCACGATCAATGGAATGCTGATGGTGTCGAAACCATTGATCCATGCGAACGCCGCGTATCCGACCGCGGCCGCCGGCACCAGCGCCACGAAGGCGCGCGGCACCCGCGGCGCGAGTACCAGCCCAAGATAGAACAGCAGCACGTGTCCCGGCGGGATGAAGAACGGAATGTTCTCCATCCGGTAGGTATAGAGCCCCCAGATCAGTGACAGGAAGATCTCGCCCGCGGTTGCCCACACCAGGCACGCGTAGAAAGGCAGACGCCATTCGCGCGGGCTGGTTCTCAGCAGCCAGAAGAACACTCCCCAGGTCCAGACGCTCACGGCGAGTTGTCCGGCGAGCCCGGCGTGCTGGTCAATGATCAGGCCGAAGAGGAAAGTGGCAAGAATCAGTGAACGATTCGCTGATTCGGTGACTGGTGACGAGTGACCAGTGACTGGCCGAAGCATCAGAGGCCACTTCGCGTGCCGCGACGCGACAGGTATAGCTGGTTCAGCAACACCCACCGCAGTACCGGCGTTTTGTCGAAGCATCAGAGGTCAACCCACTTTCCCAATGTGCCCTTCTTTGCGATCTCTCTTTTCACCTTTGCGTCAACGCTCTTGAACCGGTTTCTTTGTTTCCCTGTGGCGAAAGCATTTGAAGCTCAGACCAGCACGGACTTCAGATCGCGCCGAGGGCTGGGTTTCGCCTCGGCGGTCGGATAGCCGATCCGGAAAGGCATCAGCGCCTGCATTCCCGTGTCGGCCACCAATTCCTTCAGTGCATTGCCGAAGCGCGGCTCGAAGCCGAGCTGCCGCTCTCGGTCGGCGCGTTCCGGCATCTGGTTCAGAGGCTGCGCCGCCAATCCCTGCGTCGTCGCCGACAAATGCAAACGTTGCCAAAATCGACCGCCGCGAATGCGCATCGCATTGTCGCGCGGATCGGGAACGGCCAAAAGGCCGAATGCGGCCGCGGTTGCAACGTGTTGCTCGCGCGTGGCCTGCAACCACGCCTTGTCGCCCGCCTCCCGGTCAAACGGCGGCAGGATCTTCGCCACGGCGTTGATCAGCGGTGGGAGGCTTTGCGCGTCGAGAGTAATGCCGTCGCGCATGTCCTGGACTTGCCGCCAGCTCGACCGGAACCACTTCGCGCTGTCGCGGCTCTGCTGCTCGTCGGCGATGATCGCCCCGGTGGCGGCCACGATCAGATCGCCGACCCGCGCGCGCTGCTCCGGCGTGGAGAACCAGATCACCCGAACCTCGGGCAGATCCGCGCCAAGCGCAGCGAGCCGGCCCAGCACATCGGCCGGCACGGTCCGCCCGGTGTCATAGCGGCCGCGGTTGGTGTGCCGTCCGGGAATCGCCTCGTACAGTTCGGAGGCAACGGGAGTTGCCGAGGAAAGGCGGATGTGTGCGGCGTGCGCGGGATTGCGGGGGTCCGGCAGCAGCGCCACCGTAGCTGCGTAGCCCTCGCCGGCGGCGGCAATCAGCAGGTTTTCCAGCGCGCATCCGATTCCCATGTACATCTCGCGCAGAAACGGGTCGATCGCCCCGATGTTGCGTCGGGTGTCGGCGAACAGATCGATGCTGTCGTCCCTGACCCGGAACATCCACGGCTGGGAATTGTGCGGATTGGCGGCAAGGACCGCCGCGCGAACCAGGCGCAGCGCGCGCACGGGATCGTCGGCACGCCAGTTCTTCCACGGCTCGTAAGCCGCGCCGATACCGGCGCTGAATACGCCCTGGTCAACGGCGCGCCAAGTAAGCGCGCCGGCGCCGACCACGACGGTCGCACCCGCGATCTGCAACACCCTGCGCCTGTTGATCGCCATTTTCGAAGAAAACCCTGTTTGCCAAAAAAGACACCCCCCTCACCCCATCCCTCTCCCCCCACAACCGGGTGGAGAGGGCGAGGATGAGGCGATTTTAGTCAATGGCGGCGATCGCTTCGATCTCGAGCAGCAGGTCGTCCTGAACCAGTTTTTGGATCCCGACCATGGTCGCGGCGGGCGGATGCTCGCGGGAGATGTAGCGGCTGCGCACTTCCATCACCACTTTGCGCGTTTCCGGCGTCAGGTTGGTGAGGTAGATGGTGAACTTGATCACGTCCTCGAACGTCGCGCCGGCGCCCGCGAGCGCCAGCTTCAGGTTCTCGAACACCTGCACCGCCTGGGCCCGGATGTCACCCGCGCCAACCGTTTTCCCATTGGCATCCACCGCCACCTGGCCGCTGATGAAGACCATGGTTCCGCCGCGCGCGGTGGTCGCCTGCGTATACATGCCGAGCGGCTTGAGCCCGGGCGGATTGATGAATTTTTTGGTCATTGCTTTGGCTCCTCAGGTGAATTGCGGGTTTCGTTGGTGTCGTGGACTCTTTGTGATAGTGGAATTGTGACGACGTGACGATCATGACGAAGTCACACAATCAACTTCACAAAATCTTCTCTTTACTCATGCGTTCAGTTCTCTTTTCCCTGAGACTTCTTTGCGACGTCACGCCGTCACGCTTATGCGGGCATGGTCCGCATGACGAAGGAAGGAATTGTAGTTCCAGCATAACGTTTACTTCGCAAACATTAGCTTGCACTGAAACTCCCACAACTACCGGGAGTTTTCACGTCACCACGGTCTTTTTCAGTCCAGGACGGCGATCGCTTCGATCTCGATCAGAAGTTCAGGCGCGGCGAGAGCGGAAATGCCCACCAGCGTATGCGCCGGCGGCTTGGGGAAGTGTTTCTTCACCATTTCCCCGACCCACACTCTGTCGTCGGGATGGAGATTCACCACGAACGTGGTGATCTTGGCGATATCGCCCATCGAGCCCCCGACCGATTCGATCGCCGTGCGCAGGTTCGCGAACACTTTCTCGGCCTGGCCTCTGACATCGCCGACCGCGACGATCTTCGATGTCGGGTCGCGCGCCGTCTGCCCGCTGATGAAGATGATCTTGTCGCCCCTGGCGACGGCAATCTGCGAAAAGGAGCTGGGCTTGAACAATCCTTCCGGGTTCAGGAACTGCACGTTTGTTTCGGCGGCGGCCGGAAAGATGGCGAATGTTGCCAGCAGCGCAACGAGTCTCGAAAGAGGTCGGTTATTCATTTTCGGTCCTCGATGTTCGGAGAGATTGAAAAATCGCTTCTTCGCAGCACCCGGCACTCAGCACTCAGCACTCAGCACTTTTTTCAGGCCGCCTGGCTTTTTTCGACCAGCGCCAGAACGTAGTCCTCGAGTTTGCGGGCATCGGCGTGGAAACGGCGGATGCCGTCGGCGAGCTTCTCGGTGGCCATCGCGTCCTCGTTGTGCAGCCAGCGGAAGGTTTTTTCATCCAGCGCGATCTTCTCGACGCTGCCCGACTTCGCGGCCTCGACCGTCAGCCTGCGTGTCACCTCGCCTTCGGTCCTGGCCATCTTGTCGAGCAGATCGGGGGCGATGGTGAGCAGGTCGCAGCCGGCAAGCCAGACGATCTGCTCGACCTTGCGGAAGCTCGCGCCCATCACCTGGGTCTTGTAGCCGAACTTCTTGTAGTAGTCATAGATGCGCGCAACGGACTGCACGCCCGGATCGTCGGCTGGCGCGATGTCCTCGACCTTGCGCTCCTTCCTGTACCAGTCGTAGATGCGGCCGACGAAAGGCGAGATCAGCGTGACGCCAGCGTCCGCGCAGGCCACGCCCTGCGCAAAGCTGAACAGCAGGGTCAGGTTGCAGTGGATGCCTTCGCGCTCCAGCTTCTCCGCCGCCTTGATGCCCGCCCAGGTGCTGGCCACCTTGATCAGCACGCGCTCGCGCGGCACGCCGGCCTGCTGGTAAAGCTCGATCAGCCGCCGGGCTTTCGCCAACGTTCCGTCGACGTCGAAGGACAGGCCGGCATCCACCTCGGTGGAAACCCGGCCCCTGACATGCTTGAGGATCTCGCAGCCAAAGTTGACCGAGAGCTTTTCCATCAGCGCTTCGGCCTTGGCGGCGCGGTCGCCCCTGGCCTTCATGCCGAAAGCGAGCGCGTCGTCCACCAGCGGCCGGTAAGCGGGGTTCTGCGCCGCCTGAAAAAGCAGCGACGGATTGGTGGTGGCGTCCTGTGGCTTGACCCGCGCGATCGAGTCGATGTCGCCGGTGTCGGCCACGATGATCGAATGTTTCTTCAGTGATTCGAGCAGGTTCATGGTTTCTTTCCTTTCAGGTTTCCCATTTCCAGTTGCGGATCTCCGGCATGTCTTCGCCGCGTTCGGTGATATAAAGCTTATGCTCGGCCAGCTTGTCGCGCATTGTCTGCTTCAGTTCGGCAGCGCGATGGGCGATCTTCGGCAGCCGATCCACCACGTCCATCACCAGATGGTAACGGTCGAGGTCGTTCATTACCACCATGTCGAAGGGCGTGGTCGTCGTCCCTTCCTCCTTGTAGCCGCGCACGTGCAGGTTGCCGTGGTTGTTGCGCCGGTAGGTCAGCCGGTGGATCAGCCATGGGTAGCCATGGTAGGCAAAAATGATCGGCTTGTCGGCGGTGAAGATGGCGTCGAAATCGCGGTCTTCGAGCCCGTGCGGATGCTCGGCCGACGGCTGCAGCGTCATCAGGTCCACCACGTTGACCATCCGCACCTTGATCTCCGGCGCGAGGCGCCGCAAGAGGTGTACAGCAGCCAGCGTCTCCAGCGTCGGCACGTCCCCCGCGCAGGCCATCACCACATCCGGCTCTCCGCCCTGGTCGTTGCCCGCCCATTCCCAGATACCGATACCCGCGGCGCAATGTCTGATCGCGGCATCCATGTCCAGATACTGAAGCGCCGGCTGCTTGCCGGCCACGATCACGTTGATCATGTTACGGCTGCGCAAGCACTGGTCGGTGACGTAGAGCAGCGTGTTCGCGTCCGGCGGCAGGTACACGCGTATCACGCCGGCCTTCTTGTTGACGACGTGGTCTATGAAGCCCGGGTCCTGGTGCGAGAAACCGTTGTGGTCCTGGCGCCAGACGTGCGACGTCAGGAGATAGTTGAGCGATGCGATCGGCCGGCGCCACGGCACTTCCCTGCCGGCCACCTTCAGCCACTTGGCGTGCTGATTGAACATCGAGTCCACGATGTGGATGAATGCCTCGTAGCAGGAGAACAATCCGTGGCGGCCGGTCAGCAGATAGCCTTCGAGCCAGCCCTGGCAGGTGTGCTCGGAGAGAATTTCCATCACCCGTCCCTCCGGCCCAAGCAGATCGTCTTCCGGAAGCGTCTGCGCCAGCCAGGTCTTCGCGGTCGCCTCGAAGACCGCACCGAGCCGGTTCGACGCGGTCTCGTCCGGGCCGAACACGCGGAAATGGCGCTCGTTGGCGTTGAGTTTCATCACGTCACGCAAAAGGGCTCCCATCACCCGCGTGGCTTCGGCAGTGGTCTGCCCCGGTTTGAGCACGCGCACCGCGTACTCGCGGAAGTCCGGCATGCGCAAGTCCTTGAGCAGCGCGCCGCCGTTGGCGTGCAGATTGGAGCCCATGCGCCGCGCTCCGCGCGGCGCCAGCGCCTTGAGTTCGAAGCGCGGATGGCCGCTGTCGTCGAACAGTTCCTGCGGCCGGTAGCTTTTCATCCACTTGTCGAGCATGACGATGTGCTCTTTGGTCATGTCGCTGAACGGCACCTGATGCGAGCGCCACGAGCCTTCGGTTTTCTTGCCGTCCACTTCCTTCGGTCCGGTCCAGCCCTTGGGCGTTCGCAGCACCACCATCGGCCAGCGCGGGCGCTTTGCCACGCCGCTCTTGCGCGCTGCGTCCTGGATTTCCCGGATCGCCGTCACCGCGGTCTCGAACGTCGCCGCCGTCTGCCGGTGCACCTGCATCGGGTCGGTACCTTCGATGAAGTGCGGCTGGTAGCCATAGCCGAGGAGGAGGCTCTCCAGTTCCTCGCGCGGAATGCGCGCCAGCAGCGTGGGATTGGCGATCTTGTATCCGTTCAGGTGCAGGATCGGCAGCACCGCGCCATCGTGCGCCGGGTTGAGGAATTTGTTGGAGTGCCAGCCGGCCGCAAGCGGTCCGGTTTCCGCCTCGCCGTCGCCGATCACGCAGGCCACGATCAGGTCCGGGTTGTCGAACGCCGCCCCGAACGCATGCGAAAGCGAGTAGCCGAGTTCGCCGCCCTCGTGTATCGAACCCGGCGTTTCCGGGGCAACATGGCTGGGAATTCCGCCCGGAAAGGAGAACTGCCGGAACAGCCGCTTCATTCCTTCCTGATCCTGCGAGATCTCCGGATAAAACTCGCTGTAGCTGCCCTCCAGCCAGGAATTCGCCACCAGCGCCGGGCCGCCATGCCCGGGTCCGGTGACATAGATCATGTTCAGGTCGAATTTGCGGATCAGCCGGTTGAGGTGCGCGTAGATCAGGTTGAGCCCGGGGCAGGTGCCCCAGTGGCCCAGCAGGCGCGGCTTGATGTGATGGGGCTTTATCGACTCGCGCAGCAGCGGGTTGTCGAGCAGGTAAATCTGGCCGACGCTAAGGTAGTTGGCGGCGCGCCACCAGGCGTCGATCGCACGCAGCTCGTCTGCCGGAAGAACCTGGGAAACGGCTGGATCGTTCATAGCGTTCAGGCTTGGTCTGATGGGGTCCGGACTGCGCCGGTACAACGGCAGCGCTTCCAGTGTAAATAAGCGGCGGCGGCCGGTCTACCGCATCCGCTGCCATGGTGATAACGCATTGATCTAGGGAAGCTCTGCATAAGTCCGGCATGCGCGACCGAGGCGATTCGGGTCGAGGACAAGACGGCAGGCACCCGTGTAGCCGGACGGCTGTGACTCGTTAGCGGTGCGTGCCCCGGACACGTTACCGACGTAGTCGGCAGTTTGCGGGCAGGGGCACATGAGGCTGCGACAAACGTTGATTGGCGGGGCATACGGCGGCTCCCGCAAACGGGCGTACCACTAACGAGTCGCAGCCGTGCTTGCGGGAGCAGCCGTACAAGCGCTCCGTTTACATTGATTGACACAGCCTCCATGCGCTCCTGCCCGCCCCGAAGCTACGCTCGCCGAGTCCGGAGCGCACATCAGGAGGAGCCGACACAGAGCGCCCGCTCGGGGCGGAGCAGGTTCCGTCGGCCTTGGCCGGGGGATGCGACCCCGG
>JBGQGT010000098.1:0-7544 GCA_041497595.1 Gammaproteobacteria bacterium | reverse complement strand
TCAACCTCGTCATCGAGCCCGGCGAGTTCGTCGCCATCATGGGTCCGTCGGGATCGGGCAAGTCCACGTTCATGAACATTCTCGGCTGCCTGGACCAGCCGACCAGCGGCAGGTATTTTCTCGACGGAGCCGACACCGGCCGACTCAGCAGCGACCAGCTCGCAAATCTGCGCAACCGCACCATCGGTTTCGTGTTCCAGGGATTCAACCTGCTGCCGCGCGCGCGGCTCACCGAAAATGTCGCGCTGCCCCTGGTGTACGCCGGCATCGCGCGCGGCGAACGCAACGCCCGCGCGGTCACGTTGCTGGAGCGCATCGGCCTGGCGGGCCACGTTCAATCCTTTCCCAACCAGATATCGGGCGGACAGCAGCAACGGGTTGCGATCGCCCGCGCACTCGCCACCCGTCCGCGGCTACTGCTCGCCGACGAACCCACCGGCAATCTCGATACGCACACCGGCGCCGAGATCATGAATCTGTTCACGCAGTTGAACCGCGACGAAGGCATCACCGTGGTGCTGGTCACCCACGATCGGGAAAATGCCGCCTATGCGCACCGCCTGGTGCGCTTTCGCGACGGCATCGTGGAGCACGACGGCGCTGTCGTCGCCGAAGAAGCGGGGGCACCGGCATGATCCTGTCGATGCTCGCCGAAGCCTGGTCGGCGATGGGCGCCAACCCGCTGCGCACCTTCCTCACCATGCTCGGCATGGTGATCGGCGTGGCGGCCGTGGTGGCGATGCTCGCGGTCGGCCAGGGCGCGCAGATTATGGTGAACCAGACCATCGCCTCGATGGGCAGCAACCTGTTCATCGTCCTGTCCGGCGGCTCCACCAGCGGCGGATTGCGGATGGGCTCCGGCAGCGTGCCGACCTTGACGCTGCAGGACGCAGACGCCATCGCCGAACTGCCCGGCGTCGCCGCGGTGGCGCCGGTACAACCCGGCAATTCGGAGGTCATCTACGGCGCCAGCACCTGGAGCACGCAGGTGTACGGCACGTCGCCGAGCTATCTGGACGTGCGCGAATGGCCGCTCGCATCGGGCGAGCTCTTCACCGACTACGACTTGCGCTCGGCCAGCCGCGTGGCGTTGCTCGGCGGCACGGTGGCGAACTACCTGTTCGGCGACGAAGACCCGGTGGGAAAAACCATCCGCATCAGGAACAGTCCCTATCTGGTGATCGGCGTGCTGGCACGCAAGGGCCAGAGCCTCGACGGGCGCGACCAGGACGACACCATCCTGGTGCCGGTCACGACCGCGCAGCGCAAGCTGTTCGGCTCGCAGTTTCTGGGTACGGTACGGTTCATGATGGTGCAGGCGGGTTCGGGGGACCTCATGGACCGCGTCGAGCGCGACATCACGGAACTTCTGCGAGCGCGCCATCGTCTCAACGTCGATACCGAAAACGACTTCACGGTGCGCAACCTCACCGCAGCGGCCAATGCCGCGGCCGCGACCACCAAGGTGATGTCGCTGATGCTGGGGGCGATCGCTTCGGTGTCGCTGCTGGTCGGGGGCATCGGCATCATGAACATCATGCTGGTGTCGGTGACCGAGCGCACCCGCGAGATCGGCATCCGCATGGCGATCGGCGCGCGCCGCCGCGACATCCTGCTGCAGTTCCTGCTGGAGGCCATCATCATTTCGGTGATCGGCTGCTGCGTCGGAGTGGCGCTCGGGGTCGGCGGCGCCTTTTTCGCCGAGCGCGTAGCGCAGACCACGGTGGCCGTCACTTCCGGTTCCATCGTGCTCGCATTTGCCGTGGCCGCGGCCGTCGGCGTGTTTTTCGGCCTGTACCCGGCGCGCAAGGCCGCCTACCTGAAGCCTATCGATGCACTGCGCTACCAATAGGCGCAAAATAGCGCCTTCGCACGGCAGCGGCGGTCCCGTCGTTCTGGTCCGGCCTGTGCCGCTCCCTGCGCGATCCGGAATGTTTTTTGTCATGACCACTCACCCAACTTCGAAGCTCGATTCCATCTCAGGACGCGCATTGTGGTGCGCGCTGACGGCGCTGCTCGCCGCCTGCGCGCTCGCCGGCTGTTCCGACAAGAACAATGCGCAGGCCGAGGCAAAGAAGGCGCCGCCCGCAATTCCTGTGCTGGTGGCGCAGGCCGTAGAGAAGCGCATGGCGCTGCGGCTGCACGCCATCGGCAACGTCGAAACCGTCGCAACGGTGGCAGTGAAGGCGCGCGTGGACGGCCAGATCTTCAGGGCCTACGTGCGCGACGGCCAGGACGTGGCCAAGGGCGACCTGCTGTTCCAGCTCGATCCCAAACCCTACGAATCGCAGTTCGCGCAGGCGCAGGCGCACCTCGCGCAGAGCCAGGCGCAGGTCGAGTACCTGCGCGGACAGGAGAGCCGCTATCAGGAACTGCTGGCGCAGAACTTCGTCTCCCGGGAAGGCTATGCGCAGGTAGCGTCGAATTTTCATGCCGCCGAGGCCGGCGTCGATGCCGCTGCCGCCGCGGTCGAGTCCGCGCGCGTCAACCTCGCCTACACCACCATCCGCGCGCCGATCGGCGGGCGCGCCGGCAAAGTGCTGCTCAGTGAGGGCAACCTGGTCAGGGCCAACGATACCAATGCCCTGGTGGTCATCAACCAGATCTCGCCGATCTATGTCAGCTTCGCGGTGCCCGAGCAGCATCTCGCTGAAATCCGCGCCAACAAGAGCAAGGCGCCGATGCGCGTAGAGGCGGAAGTCGAGAAGGGAAAAATGGTCCCGGGCAAGCTCGCCTTTGCCGACAACACCGTGGACGCCACCACCGGCACCATCCGCCTGCGCGGGCTGTTCGCCAATGAGGACAAACAACTCTGGCCGGGCCAGTACGTCGACACCTGGGTCACCCTGCGCGACGAAGAGCGCGCGCTGGTGGTGCCCGCTCAGGCGGTGCAGACCGGGCCCAAGGGCCAGTACGCCTACGTGGTCAAGGAAGATTCCAGCACCGAGATGCGCGACATCGCGGTCAGCCGCACCGACGGCGAAGAAGCGGTGATCGCATCCGGGCTCAAGGCCGGCGAGACGGTGGTAACCGATGGCGCATCGCGGCTGCTGCCAGGCTCCAGGGTCAGCGTCAAGAACGCGGAAAAAGCGTCGTGAGCGTCGCCGAAGTATTCGTGCGCCGCCCGGTCATGACCGGTCTGATCATGATCGGTATCCTGATTTTCGGCATTTTCAGCTACCGCCTTCTGCCGGTGGCCGACCTGCCGAACGTCGACTATCCCACCATCGCGGTGACTGCCGCGCTGCCCGGCGCCAGTCCGGAGACCATGGCTTCCGCGGTGGCGACCCCGCTGGAGAAGCAGTTCTCCACCATCGCCGGGCTGGACTCGATGGATTCCCTGAGTGCCCTGGGCAACACCCGCATCACGCTTCAATTTGCCCTGGACCGCAACATCGACGCCGCCGCGCAGGACGTACAAGCAGCGATCTCGCGTGCGCTGAAGCAACTGCCGGCGCAGATGAACTCGCCGCCGTCTTTCCAGAAGGTAAATCCGGCGGACTCGCCGATCTTCTACCTCGCGCTCACCTCTTCAACGCTGCCGCTTTCCACGGTGGACGAATACGCGCAGACGCTGCTGGCGCAGCGAATTTCCACCACCAGCGGCGTGGCGCAGGTGCAGGTGCTCGGGTCGCAGAAATACGCGGTGCGGGTACAGCTCGACCCCAAGGCGCTGGCCTCGCGCGGCATCGGCATCGACGAAGTCGCGGTAGCGATCGGCCGCCAGAACTCCAACCTTCCCACCGGTACGTTGTTTGGCCAGCACCGCGCCTACACCGTGGAAACCAACGGCCAGCTCGCCAACGCCGCCTCGTTCCGCCCGATCGTGGTCGCCTACCGCAACGGCGCGCCGGTGCGGCTGGCTGAACTCGGGCGGGTGGTGGATGGCGTGGAGAACGACAAACTCGCCGCCTGGTACAACGACCGGCGCAGCATCCTGCTGGCGATCCAGCGCCAGCCGGGCACCAATACCATCGAGGTGGTCGATTCGATAAGGAAGCTGCTGCCCACGTTCCAGGCGCAGGTGCCGCCCGGCGTAAACATCGAGATCCTGTACGACCGCTCCCAGTCCATCCGTGAGTCAGTGAACGACGTCCAGTTCACGCTGTTGCTGGCGCTCGCCCTGGTGGTGCTGGTGATCTTCCTGTTCCTGCGCAACCTCTCAGCCACCCTGATCCCCAGCCTGTCGCTGCCGATGTCGATCGTCGGCACGTTCTCGGTTATGTACCTGATGGGGTACAGCCTGGACAACCTTTCCCTGATGGCGCTGACGTTGTGCGTGGGCTTCGTGGTGGACGACGCCATCGTCATGCTGGAAAACATCAACCGCCACCTGGAAATGGGCAAATCGCCGATGCAGGCCACGCTCGACGGCGCGCGCGAGGTCGGTTTCACCATCGTCTCCATGACGCTGTCGCTGGCCGCGGTGTTCATTCCCGTGCTGTTCATGGGCGGGGTGCTCGGCAGGCTGCTGCACGAGTTCGCGGTGACCATCATGGCGGCGGTGCTGGTGTCCGGGTTCGTGTCGCTGTCGCTCACGCCGATGCTGTGCAGCCGCTGGCTGCGTCCCGGCAAGCGGGAAAACCACGGCCGCATTTACCGCTTGAGCGAGCGCGCGTTCGACGCCATGCGCGATTTCTACGAAGTCACGCTGCGGTGGGCGATGGCCCGGCACTACTTTGTCATGGCAATCTTTGTGGCGGTGTTCGCGATCACCGCGTATCTGTTCGTCAGCATTCCCAAGGGATTCCTGCCGAGTGCGGATACCGGGCAGCTGCTGGCGTTCACCGAGGCGGCGCAGGACATCTCCTTCGACTCGATGGCGGAGAAGCATCGCCTGGCCGCCAACATCATGCGCGCCGACCCGAACGTCGACGCGGTCATGGCCTTCATGGGGCCGTCGTCTTCCGGCTCCAGCCAGACCCTCAATCTCGGCCGCGTTTTCGTGCGCCTGAAGCCGTACAAGGAGCGCCTTCCAGCGGACCAGATCATCCAGGAATTGCGGCCGAAACTCACCGCGATTCCCGGCATGAAGGTGTACCTGCAGAACCTGCCGCTGATCCGTATCGGCGGCAGGCTTACCAAGAGCGAATACCAGTACACGCTGCAGGACGCCGACACGGCGGAGCTTTACCGCTGGGCGCCCGTCCTTGTAGACAAACTGCGCTCGCTGGCCGATTTCCAGGACGTCAACAGCGACCTGCAGATCACCAATCCGACCGTAAAAGTCGAGATCGACCGCGACAAGGCGTCCACGCTCGGCGTTACCGCCGAGCAGATCGAGGACGCGCTCTACAGCGCCTACGGGGCGCGCCAGGTTTCCACCATCTTTACGCCGAGCAACGACTACTGGGTGATCCTGGAGCTGGCGCCGCAATACCAGGCCAGCCCCGAGGCGCTGTCGCTGCTGTACGTGCGCGCCAATTCCGGCGCACTGGTGCCGCTCGCCGCTGTTGCGAAGATCGTCGGCGGCGTCAGCCCGCTTACCATCAGTCATCAGGGCCAGCTCCCGGCCGTCACTCTCTCCTTCAACCTCAGGCCGGGTGTCGCACTGTCCCAGGCGATCGCGCAGGTTAATTCCGTGATCACGCAGCTGCGCATCCCCCCGACGATGGTCGGCAGCTTCCAGGGTGCGGCGCAGGCGTTCCAGTCGTCGCTGACCGGAATGGGGCTGCTGCTTCTGACGTCGGTGTTCGTGATCTACCTGATCCTCGGCATCCTTTACGAGAGCTACATTCACCCGATCACGATTCTTTCGGGTTTGCCCACGGCAGGCTTCGGCGCGCTGCTGACGCTGCTGATGTTCAAAATGGATCTCAACATGTACGGATTCGTCGGCCTGATCATGCTCATCGGGATCGTCAAGAAGAACGCGATCTTGATGATCGACTTCGCCATCGAAGCACAGCGCAGCGAGGGCAAGCCGCCGGCGCAGGCCATCTTTGATGCCTGCCTGATCCGTTTCCGGCCGATCATGATGACCACCATGGCGGCGCTGATGGGGACATTGCCGATTGCGCTGGCAATCGGGTCGGGCGCGGGAGCGCGTCAGCCGCTCGGGCTCGCCGTGGTCGGCGGCTTGATGGTCTCGCAGATCCTGACGCTCTATATCACGCCGGTGATTTACCTTTACCTCGAGAGAGCCAGGACCTGGAATGAGCGTCGTCGCGGTCGCACTCCGGCCGTGACCGCAGGCGCCTGACGGCGTGTTCTTTGGCCCGTCGTACGCGACGTCGACGATATTCGCCGGCTGGCCTTGGAGCCGCGGCACTACGCGACCCGTTTCGTTCGCCCTGTGCTCTTTCCCGGAGAATAAATGAGCGAACCGCCCAAAAAGACGGACGACCAATCGTTTCTGCGCAAGCTCGGCCCCGGCCTGATCACCGGTGCTGCGGACGACGATCCGAGCGGCATCGCCACCTATTCGCAGGCCGGCGCACAGTTCGGATTGAACATGCTGTGGACGGCGCTGATCACCTTCCCGTTGATGGTCGGCATCCAGATCGTCAGCGCGCGCATCGGCCGCGTTACCGGTGAAGGCCTCGCCGCCAACATCCGCCGCCTGTTTCCGCGATGGGTCCTGCTGATCGTCGTTTCACTGCTCGTCATAGCCAACACCATCAACATCGCGGCGGATATCGCCGCAATGGGCGAAGCATTGCAACTGGTTATCGGCGGCGGCGAACACGGCCATGCCGTCGTCTTCGGCGTGCTCAGCCTGTTGCTGCAGGTCTTCATTCCCTATCAACGCTATGTGCGCGTGTTGAAATGGCTGACGCTTTCGCTGCTGGCGTATGTGGCGGTGGCGTTCTCGGTGCACATAGACTGGATCCCGGCGATCCGGCAGTCGCTGGCGCCGGAACTCTCGTTCAATCCGGATTTCGTCGCTGTCGTGGTCGCGGTGTTCGGCACCACGATCAGTCCCTACCTGTTCTTCTGGCAGGCCTCCCAGGAAGTCGAGGAACTGCGTGCCGGCAACGGCTCTTCTTCGCTGACGAGCACGCCGGAAGATGCCCGGCTGCACCTGCGTCGCATCAAGCTGGACACTTACGTCGGAATGGGTTTCTCCAACCTGATCGCCTTCTTCATCATTCTTTCCGCGGCGGTGACGCTGCACGTCGCGGGCATCACTCAGATCCAGACTTCCGCCCAGGCAGCGCAGGCGCTGCGCCCGATTGCGGGCGACTTCTCCTTCCTGCTGTTCAGCCTCGGCATCATCGGCACGGGAATGCTGGCCGTGCCGGTGCTGGCCGGGGCCACCGCCTATGCCGTGGCCGACAGCTTCGGCTGGCGCCAGGGCCTCGACCGAAAACTTTTCGAAGCCATGGAGTTTTATGCAATCATCGCGTTGGCGACACTGGGCGGGCTGCTGCTCGATTTCACCCCGATCGATCCGATCAAGGCGTTGTTCTGGAGCGCGGTGATCAACGGCGTCATTGCGGTTCCGATCATGATCGTGATGATGCTGATGGCAACCCGGGCCGAGGTCATGGGCCAGTTCGTGATCAAGCGCCGTCTGAAATTCCTCGGCTGGCTGGCAACGG
>JBGQGT010000097.1:0-7550 GCA_041497595.1 Gammaproteobacteria bacterium | reverse complement strand
GGACGACCAGTTCAACCTCGGGCTCGATCCGGACAAAGCGAAGCAGTTTCACGACGAGACGCTCCCTCAGGAAGGCGCCAAGCTTGCGCACTTCTGTTCGATGTGCGGCCCGCACTTCTGCTCGATGAAGATTACCCAGGACGTGCGCGACTACGCTGCAAGCCAGGGCGTATCCGAATCCGAGGCCCTGCAAAAGGGGATGAAGGACAAGTCGGCCGAGTTCGTCAGCGCAGGCGCCGAGATTTATCGTCGCGCCTGACGCCAAACCGTTGAGCGTCAAGACCGTGGCCGCGTCGGTGCTGACAATCGCGGCCGGCGTGGTCGTCGGGTTGTCGATCTTTCTGTACTTCGGCCAGGACCGCCTGATCTTCTTCAGGCAGCCGCTTGATCCGGGGAGGCGCGATTCGGTTCTGCAGCGCTTTCCCAATGTCGAGGAAGTCAACCTCGTCGCGGAAGACGGCACGCGTCTGCACGGTTTTCTTTCCAAACCTCCGGCCGTTGCCGGCACGAAGTTTCCGCTGGTCATTTATTTCGGCGGCAATGCGGAAGAAGCCTCCTGGCTGCTGGACGAGAGCGAGCGGCCGCAGAACTGGGCCTGGCTGGTCGTCAACTACCGCGGCTACGGCTGGTCCGAGGGCAGCCCGGGCGAGAAGGCGATGGCTGCGGACGCGCGCCGCATCTACGACTGGACGCGATCGCGATCCGACGTCGAGAACTCCCGCATCGTCGCGTTCGGGCGCAGTCTGGGAAGCGGTGTTGCAGTCCGGTTGGCTTCCGAGCGCCTTTTGGCCGGCATGGTCCTCGCAACACCCTTCGACAGCCTGGAAAGCGTGGCCAGGCGCCACTACCCGTTCGCGCCGGTGTCGATGTTTTTGCGGCATCGCTTCGATTCGCTCGATCTCGCGCCCCGCATCGGCGTTCCCATGCTCTGCATCGTGGCGGAGCGCGACTCGATCATTCCCGCGGAGCATGCGCGCCGGCTGCATGCCGCGTGGCAAGGCGATAAACGACTGGTGTCGATCGCGAACGCCGACCACAACGACGTGTCCGCGAGCCCGGCGTTCTGGCGCGAGATCGGGCATTTTCTCTCGAGGATCTCAGGTACTGATTGAGTCGGGCGCGCCAACTCGTCGTGCTAACATCCGCGCATGGACGCGCTTACACCGCTCGCCGCGCTCATCCTCGGCATCGTCGAGGGGCTCACCGAATTCCTTCCGATCTCGAGCACCGGCCATCTGATCCTTGTCGGAGATTTGCTCGGCATCAACGGTGAAAAGGGCAGGATCTTCGAGATCGTGATCCAGTGCGGCGCCATTCTCGCCGTGGTCTGGGAATACCGCGTCAAACTCTGGTCGGTCGCCGTGCAGCTGCCTTACGATCGCGGGGCGCAGCGTTTCGCTGCGAACCTGCTGATCGCCTTCATCCCGCTTGCGGTGCTCGGATTGCTGTTCGGCAAGGCGATCAAGGCGAGCCTGTTCAAGCCGGTGCCGGTCGCCATTGCGTTCATCGTCGGCGGCCTGATCATCCTCTGGGCCGAACGCCGCAAACATGTCATCAGGATCCAGAGTGCCGAGGACATGCGCTGGACCGACGCGCTCAAGGTCGGTATCGCACAGGCCTTCGCGCTGATACCGGGTACCTCGCGTGCCGGCGCAACTATCATCGGCGGGCTGTTTTTCGGAATGTCGCGCAAGGCGGCGACCGAGTTCTCCTTCTTCCTCGCCATCCCGGTCCTGTTCGCCGCGTCGGCTTACGAACTGGTCAGGAACCGGGAACTTTTCTTCATACAGGATCTCGGGATCTTCGGCATCGGATTGGCGGCGGCATTCGGTTCGGCATTCTTGTGCGTGCGCTGGTTGTTGCGTTACATCAGCCGGCACGATTTCACCGTTTTCGCGTGGTATCGGATCGGCTTCGGCATTGTGGTACTCGTGACCGCGTATACCGGCGCGGTGAACTGGACTGCCAGCTGAAGGTGGAGTGGGGAACAGGGAATGGGGAATGGTGGATTCAGTGATTCAGTAATCCAATCACTCAATCACTCATTCACCGTTTCTCAGCTTTGCACCCAGGGTAAACCCGCCACGCGCCAGCCGCCGACGGAGTTGCGGTGACCGCCAGCGTCCTTGTCGCCCTCGAACCCTTGCAATACGTTGTAGCTCTGCGAATAACCCGCCTGGGCCGCGACTGCTGCAGCGGCATGCGATCGCGCGCCGCTGCGACACAGAAACATCACGAGCGCCTGCTTATCCGTCTGTGACTGGAGCTCGTTGAGGAAATTCGGGTTTGGCTTCGAGCCGGGGTAAGTTTGCCACTCGATCTGGACGCTGCCCGTAATCCGGCCGACATAGTCCCACTCGGCCTGAGTGCGCACATCCACCAGTTTTGCCCCCGGCGCTTTCTGCATCAGTTCGTAGGCTTCCTCTGGAAGCAATGCACCGCCATAGGGCAAATTCATCTTCCTGCCGCGTTCGGCAGCCTTGTTCAGAATTTCTGAAATAGTGGCCACAATCGTTTCTCCAATAAGCACTTGGACCTGATCTATATCCTTTTCGCGGGCCTTCTGAAGAGCATACACATAAGGCTAACAGAAACGCCCAATGGCCAAAAATCTCTTGCCAAGCGCGCTCTTGTGCACTATTTTCGAGCGCGAATCCCCTTCCTGCTCTTCATTGGTGCGCGAGTCTGCAAGGGCGTTCGGTTAACAAGCTGTGAATTAATGATTTTTCGGGAAATTTTGGTCGGCACAGTTCCTGCTGAACGTATGACTCGCTCGATTTCCCATGCAATACACCCCAAACCAGGAGAAGAAAATGGCGGCAGCCGATGTTTTCAAATTGCTCAAAGATAACGACGTGAAGTTCGTTGACTTGCGGTTTACCGACACCCGCGGCAAGGAACAGCACGTTACCGTCCCTGTCCGCGCCTTTGGTCCGGAAAAGTTTGAGGACGGCCATGCGTTTGACGGCTCCTCTATCGCCGGGTGGAAGGGCATCCAGGCCTCCGACATGCTGCTCATGCCGGACCCCGACTCCGCGCGCCTCGACCCGTTTTCCGACGAACCGACGCTGAACATTACCTGCGACGTCATCGAGCCCACCGACGGCAAGGGCTACGACCGCGATCCCCGCACCATCGCCAAGCGCGCCGAGGCCTATCTGAAGTCCACCGGAATCGGCGACACGGCTTATTTCGGGCCTGAGCCCGAGTTCTTCATTTTCGACGGTGTGACCTGGAATATCGACATGTCCGGCTGCTTCGTCAAGATCTCGTCCGAGGAAGCGCCCTGGTCCACCGGCAAGGAGTTCGAAGGCGGCAACATGGCTCACCGCCCCCCGGTCAAGGGCGGCTATTTCCCTGTGCCACCGGTTGACTCGCTGCAGGACATCCGCAATGCGATGTGTCTGGCGCTCGAGCAGCAGGGAGTGGAAGTGGAAGTGCATCACCACGAGGTGGCGGCAGCCGGCCAGAACGAGATCGGCACCAAGTTCAATAGCCTGGTGAAGCGCGCGGACTGGATGCAGATCCTGAAATATACCGTTTGGAACGTCGCCCATTCCTACGGCAAGACCGCCACCTTCATGCCCAAGCCGATCGTTGGCGACAACGGCTCCGGCATGCACGTGCACCAGTCGGTGTGGAAAGGCGGACAGAACCTGTTTGCAGGCAACGGCTACGCCGGTTTGTCCGAACTGGCGCTTTATTACATCGGCGGCATCATCAAGCACGCCAAAGCGCTCAACGCCATCACCAACCCCGGCACCAACTCCTACAAGCGCCTGGTGCCCGGATTCGAGGCGCCCATCAACCTGGCCTATTCCGCGAAGAATCGCTCGGCGGCCTGCCGCATTCCTTACGTAGCCAGCCCGAAGGCGCGGCGCGTGGAGGTGCGCTTCCCCGACCCGACCGCGAATCCGTACCTCGCTTTCGCGGCCATGCTGATGGCCGGCCTGGACGGCGTCCAGAAAAAGATCCATCCCGGCGATCCGATCGACAAGAACCTGTACGACCTGCCGCCGGAAGAAGTCAAGAAGGTGCCGCATCCGTGCGCGTCGCTCGACGAGGCTCTGGAAAACCTCGACAAGGACCGCGAGTTTCTCACCAAGGGCGGCGTGTTCTCCAACGACATGATCGACGCTTACATCGACCTCAAGATGGAGGAAGTCACGCGCTTCCGCATGACCACGCATCCGGTCGAATTCGACATGTACTACAGCGCGTAACCGCCATCGCGACGAGAAAAAGGGCGGGAGTTCCCGCCCTTTTTTGTTTGTGCCAGATCAACTCTCTCATGGGACTCGCGGATTGATAATCGAAAACGCCTGTCATAGACTCCGGCGGGAGGCGCATCGCGTGACAGGCGCGCCTCATTTCTTCGGTGATCTCAAGGGTGAATTTCATGCGGCTTTGTCATTGGGCGTTGTTGCTGGCAATCGCGTCGATCGCGGTACCTGCTCGGGCGGAGACCTGCAAGTACGTGGACGACGAGGGTCGCGTTATCTACTCGAACACGCCGAACAATCCGCCCAAGGGCGCGAAGAGGGTGAGATGCTTCAGCGACCCGGCGCCCAGGCCGGCGCCCGTGCCGCAGGAGTCCAAGCCGCAGTCCGGCGCCCGCGAAGGCTTTCCCAAGGTGGATGGCCAGACGCAGAAGAAGCGCGACGACGAGCGGCGGCGCATTCTCGAAAAGGAGCTCGCCGACGAGCAGCAGCAGCTCGAGGCCGCCAGCCAGAAACTCGCCGAACAGGAAGCGATACGTACAGGAGACGAGCGCAACTATCAGCGTTATCTCGACCGCGTCCAGCCTTTTCGCGACAACGTTGCGAACCACGAACGCAACATCGAAGCCATCAGGCGCGAGATCTCCAACCTGAAATAAGCGGCGGCGGCCGCTGCGGCAAGCGGTCGGGCTACATTAGCCTTTGCAGACCGCCTTTCGCGACCTGCCTTTCGACGCAATCCCAGTGGCGCGCTTCTTGCTCGATTACGCCCGTTCGGCGTGTGGCGCTGCAATGACGCAACTGAGTCTCCACGGAGTCGACGCGCTGGCGACCGCGGTTATCCTGTTGGACAACGCGCAGGTCGTGCGTTACATCAACCCGGCGGCAGAGAACCTGCTCGCAATCAGCGCCAAGAATATCGTCGGCATGCCGCTCGAGAGGGTGTTTGCCGAACCCGGTCTTCTGGTTGCCGCGGTGAACTACGCCGCCGAGAACAACTGCAGCCACACGCAGCATGAATTGCCGCTGTCCACGGCGGGTCGCGCCCGGCTCGAAGTGTCATGCACCGTGACGCCGGTGGGGATTGCCGGGGTCGAGGGGTTCCTGATCGAGTTGAGCCCGCTGCACCAGCAACTGCGCATCGCGCGCGAGGAGCGCCTGATGGACCAGAGTACGCAGACCCGCGAGCTTATCCGCAATCTTGCGCACGAGATCAAGAACCCTCTGGGGGCGCTGCGCGGCGCGGCACAACTCCTCGACCGGGAACTGGAACGCCCCGCCCTGCACGAGTACACGCAGGTGATCATGAAGGAGGCGGACCGGCTGCAGTCGCTGATGGACAGGCTGCTTACGCCGCACCGGCCGCCCCAGGTCACGCAGTTCAATGTGCACGAGGCGCTGGAGCGCGTGCGCAGTCTGCTGCTGGCGGAGTTTCCCGACGGAATCGTGATCCGGCGCGACTACGATGTAAGCCTGCCGCCGTTGAACGCGGATCGCGAGCAGATCATCCAGTCGCTGCTCAACGTGGCCCGTAACGCCGCACAGGCCATGCAGGGGAAAGGCACGATCTTCCTGCGCACGCGCGTGGCTCGCAGGGCGACTCTGGCGAAGCGGATGTACCGGCTGGCCTTGCTGGTGCAGATCGTGGACGACGGGCCGGGTGTGCCGGAGGAACTGAAGGACAGGATCTTCTTTCCGCTGGTGAGCGGGCGCGAGGGCGGCCATGGGGTTGGACTTACCATTGCCCAGACCTTCGTGACCCAGCACCACGGCACCATAGAACTTGAAAGTGAGCCGGGCCGCACCTGCTTCAATATTCTTCTGCCTATTGAGTAACCATCGAATGGCCCTCCTTCATCCTTCATCCTTCCGCCTTCATCCTTGCTTATGAAACCCGTTTGGATCATCGACGACGACCGCTCGATTCGCTGGGTGTTCGAAAAAGCGCTCACGCGCGAGAACATTGCTTTCAAGGTTTTCGCCTCCGCGCAGGAGGCGCTGCAGGCGCTGTCGGCATCGACGCCGCAGGTGGTGGTCAGCGACATTCGCATGCCGGGCGGCTCCGGCCTCGAATTGCTGCAGAAGCTCAAGGAGAAGTACCCCAACCTGCCGGTCATCATCATGACCGCATACTCGGACCTCGAGAGCGCGGTGGCCGCATTCCAGGGCGGCGCCTTCGAATACCTGCCCAAGCCCTTCGACGTGGACCAGGCGGTGGATCTGATCCGCCGGGCAATGGAAGAGAGCCTGCGTCAGGGCGACGTCGCCGAAGTGGCGCCGGAATCGCCAGAGATCCTTGGCCAGGCGCAGTCCATGCAGGAAGTGTTCCGCGCCATCGGGCGGCTCACGCAATCGCACGCCACCGTTCTCATCAATGGCGAATCCGGCACCGGCAAGGAACTGGTGGCGCGCGCGCTGCATCGACACAGCCCGCGCGCGCCCAAACCATTCATCGCCATCAACACCGCGGCAATTCCCAAGGATCTGCTCGAGTCGGAGTTGTTCGGGCACGAACGCGGCGCCTTCACCGGCGCGCAGGCTATGCGGCGCGGTCGTTTCGAACAGGCCGAAGGCGGCACCCTGTTTCTGGACGAGATCGGCGACATGCCGCCCGATCTGCAGACCCGCCTGCTGCGGGTGCTGTCGGACGGTCAGTTCTACCGCGTCGGCGGGCATCAACCGATCAAGGCCAACGTGCGCATCATCGCGGCAACGCACCAGGATCTGGAAAGCCGGGTCAAGCAGGGCATGTTCCGGGAGGATCTTTTCCACCGCTTGAACGTGATCCGGTTGCGCCTGCCGGCGCTGCGCGAACGCCGCGAGGACATTCCGCTGCTGGCCAAGTATTTCCTTCAGAAAAGCGCGCGTGAATTGGGCGTGGAAACCAAGAAACTGTCCGAGGCGGCGATGAAGTATCTGTCCTCGTTGGACTTCCGCGGCAACGTTCGCCAGCTGGAAAACCTGTGCCACTGGCTGACTGTAATGGCACCGGGGATGAACGTCGACGTCAAGGACCTGCCTCCGGAGTTGCGTGAGGAAGCCCTTGTTCCCTCCGCGGAGAGTTGGGTGACGGCGCTGGAGAGGGAAGTGGAATCGCTGCTGAAACGCGGCGACAGTGCGATCCTCGATGAACTTTCCCGCCAGTTCGAGCGGGCGCTCATAACCAGGGCGCTTGCCCACACCGGCGGACGCAGGATCGAAGCCTCAGTGCTGTTGGGAATGGGCCGCAACACGCTGACCCGCAAGATCCAGGAACTGGGTTTGGAAAAGGACGATCCGCCGGACTAAAACCTGAATTCTCGCCACGAAAGCACCAGTACGCTCAAAGTT
>JBGQGT010000096.1:0-7589 GCA_041497595.1 Gammaproteobacteria bacterium | reverse complement strand
TCCATCGCCGGCACAATTGCCTGCATGCTGCGCTCGATCAGGTGATCGGACTTGAACGTGCTCCGGCGTCCCAGGGCGCTGATCACCACGTCCTGGCCGCTCACAGCCTCGTTAATTTTAAGCTTGTCTCTTGTCGTGTCCCCGATGACGACGCGCAGGCGCTTTTCGTTCGTTGGCAACGCGCCCGGATCGCGCACGAAGGTGGTGACAACGTGGCCCTGGCTCAGGCCCTGTTCCACCACCTGCTGTCCTGTGGCTCCGGTTGCGCCAAAGACAAGTATTTTCATGTTCTCTTTCCCCCTCTCCCCGCCCTCTGCTCCGCTTCAAGTGTTCCCTTGTCCCGCCAGGTGAGAGGGAGCCTTGATTCCTGAAAACTGGCGACCGATGGTCGCTTTGTTTTGACGTTAATTCCTTCTCTCCTCGCGGGACTCAGTTCAGTACCCGCTTGAGGGGTAGAGGGTTGCTCCGCTGTACCAACGCGCAAGGCTCATACGAGGGTCGTAGCGGAGCAATGACGCGCTACCCGCAAACGGGCGACTCCGTCGCTAACGAGTCCGCGCGTCAGGCTTCGGGGGTGGGTGTGCCCATGAATTTCAGGACTTCGTCCTTCCTCGCCATCGTGTCCTTGTACCCCAGGGCGATCAGCGCGCGGCAATAGGCCGGCTCGAACAGAAGATAGCTGGTCAGCGTCGCGCCGCCGGTCCTGGTCGCGCCCAACCCGCGCAACAGGTAACGAATCGAACGCGGCAATTCGTGCGTATGACGCGCGGCGATCCTGTCCATTTCCTCGCTCGGGGAAATGACCAGCACGTCTATTTCGCGCAGTTGCACATCGTGTCTGGATCGGTCCTCCGGAGAAATCAGCCGTATGGTCCGGTTGATGCGCTGCAGGCGCTCGATGTCCACTTCGAGGGCGTCGAGAAAAATGCTGTTGAGCGCATGGCCGGCAATCTCTGCCAGAGACGGATAGGCGATGGTCTTGATCCGTTCCGTCGCATTACCTGCCTGCCGGGCAACACCGATGACGATGACCCGGTCCGCGCCCAGGTGCAGCGCGGGGCTGATCGGCGCAATCTGGCGCATGCTGCCGTCGCCGAAAAACTCGCGGCGCAAAGGCACGGCCGGAAAAATGAACGGCAGTGCGCTCGAGGCCATGAGATGGTCGATGTCGATCATCTCCGGCACGCCGATGCGGCGTGCCCTGTGCCAACCCGCCAGCCCGGGCACGCCCTGGAAGAAGCTCACCGACTGGCCCGAGGTGTATCCCGATGTCGTTACCGACAGCGCGTACAGCGCGCCGGCCTCGATGCTCGTGCGAATGCCGGGAAAGTCCAGGTGGCGGCGCAGCAGTTGCGCAAGCGGGGTATTGTCCAGCAACGAGGTCGGATTGTTCTTTACCAGACCGCCGAGCAGCAGCGCGGCAAGCCATTTGCTTCCGGTACCGATGACACCCAGAACGTCGGAACGATACACCTGGTCGACGTGAAAATACTTCCAGACCAGCATCAGCCGGCGCACCGCCCGGTGGAAATCGGTGGCACCGGCGGCCATCGCCGCTGCATTGATCGCGCCTGCGGAAGTACCGCAGATGATCTGAAACGGATTGGGTGCACCGCGCGGCAACATGTGCGACACCGCGCGCAGGAATCCGACCTGGTAAGCAGCTCGCGCGCCGCCGCCGGTCAGAATCAGACCGATCTTGTGTTTCGCGCCGGATGTGGAATCGACCATGTGGATGCGGCCGGCCGGCTGCCGGTTCGTGACGCTCCTGCCGCTACCGCTCCTGTTTCTTCGCTTCGATGCGCGCCGCTTCGACCGTGGGGCGGACCAGCTCGAGCGCGTCGCGCAGCGAGTCCTCGGAAAGTTGGTTGAGCGCATGCGCGAGGATATCCGCTACCGCGTAGGTACTCTCGGGCAGAGACTCGCTGTCGAGATTGGCAACAAACACCGCCGCCGCGCCGGTGGCGCGCAACAGGCTTTGCCGTTCGTTCATGAGCATTTCGATCTCGGAGCGCAGCATCTGGATCTCCTGCGCGTGGTGGTCGCTGGTCATGGCACCCTCCCTTTTGCGTTAACTCCATGATGCCACAAGACTTTTAGGAGAGCCAGAAATCGCTGCGGGATATCTCTTGAGCGCTTGCGCGCGGGACGCTATAGACGGCCGGGACATGTCGTCGTGCACGATCGTGCATTGGCGACGGCACAAGCGCAGTCTCGACTGAACCGCAGCGGGCCGCCGTAAAAAGCAGGCGGCGCCGGATCAATGTCCTGGAATGACGATCTCGATATGATGGCGGCTCACGTTGAGAAAGGGCGTGTTCATGACATGCCGGCCCGCGATCTCCCAGACTTCCGCGTCGGTGACGGCAATGAATTCTTTCGACTCGACCAGGTAGTCGGTTACCCGCGCTCCCAGCGTCAATTCGATGTGCCCCTTGATCCGGTAGGTTCCGGTCAGGATGGTCACTTTGGTCTTGTTCTCGCCAGCCATAGACGCTCTCCTCGGTCAGTCTGCAATTTTCGGTCACGGAAACGGGCTTGAGCCTCGAATGTTTACGCAAGTATGCCCGTTTGGCAACGCCGGCTGTTGCCCGTCCTCATTCGTCTACAATCCGCATATCTTGCGGAATCCCGAAAATCGTCATGCTGCGACAAACTTCATTCCTCCTTCTACTCGCCTTGTTGCCCCTCGCCGCGCATGCCTACGAACCCGGCGAGGCGGACGGCTCCAACGCCAGCTGGTTCACCTTCGCCTGGCCGCTGGGTGAGAGCGCGCTCAAGCCTCGCGGCGCCAGCACGCGCGGCGCCCCGGTGGTACTCGACAGCGCGCCCGGCGAAGCCTGGAGGCGGCTGCGCGAGCCCGGACTGAGCGCGTTGGAGCGCGACCGCCGCGCGATCCTGGCGATGGCCGGCCCGTATCGTGTCAGTTTCGATTTCCTGGAAGTGCTGCGATTCGATCCGGCGTTGAAGCCGGACGCGCCCTATCAGAGCTGGGGCACCGAATACGTCTTCGTATCCGAGGACCGCGACGACTTCATCGCCCTGCAGCACATCCTGGTGATGCGTGTGCGTATGGAAGACGGCAGTACCGGCAAGCCGATCGTCGTGCGCCACTGGCGCCAGGAATGGCGTTACCAGTCCGACGCGCTGCTGGCCTACGAAGGTGCCAATACCTGGGCGCGACGGCCGGTGCCCGCGCAGCAGCGCGAAGGCGCCTGGGTGCAGAGCGTGTACCAGGTCGACGATTCCCCGCGCTACGCGGCGCGCGGACGCTGGCAGCATAACAACAGCTACTCCACCTGGATCAGCGACGAGACCTGGCGGCCGCTGCCGCGCCGCGAGTGGAGCGTGCGCAAGGACTACCAGGTGCTGGGGGGGACCAACCGCCACACCATCACGCCGGACGGCTGGGTGCAGGAGGAGAACAACCTCAAGCTCGCGCTGGACAACAGCGGCAAGACGCGTGCCGACATGCCGTACCTGGCGCGCGAATACGGATTCGCGCGCTACCAGCGCATCAGGGATTACGACTTCAGCGCGGGAGAGAACTACTTCGCGCGCACGGAGACTTTCTGGGCCGAAGTGCGCGCCGCCTGGCGCGAGATCGCACAGCGCGAGGCGCGCTTCACACTCAAGGCGCCAGTCGACCAGGGCCGCCTGTTCGAGCCGTTTTTCGAGTACGCGCAAAAACTTGCCGACGGCAAGCGCTTCGATCGCGACGATGCGCGTGCCTTCATCGACCGTACGCTGCACGATAGATATCTCGCCAGGGCCAGGGACTGAAAAAACCGCTATACGGTACTGGTGCCGCCAATCGAGCCGGGAGGGTCTGGACTTGCCGGTCGTGCGGGCGCATGCTTTTGCCTGTCCGGCGACGGGCCGCTGGCCTATGACGACGCCATCATTGCGGCCGTGAAGTTGCCTGCGCAGTGGTGCCGGGCGGGATACAACAGACAAATCCAACACTGAAGGGGAAAAACCATGAGTGCTGCCGAATCTGCTGCAAGCCCGCGCTGGTGGGTGCCGGGCGACTGGAACGGGTTCTTCGGTCTTTTCACCAACGTTCTGCTCAATGTCATCGTCCTGACCACGCTGTGCCTGTACGTGGTGCAGCTTCCGCCCGACACGGTCTACGGGCGCGTGCTGCCGGCGCTGGGCATCGCGCTGCCGATCGGCAACCTGTTCTACGCCTACCTGGCATGGCAACTGGCGAAGAAGGAGGGCCGCTCCGACGTCACGGCGATGCCTTACGGGCCGAGCGTTCCGCACATGTTCATCGTGGTGCTGGTGGTCATGTTGCCCACCTACCTCGCCACCAAGGACCCGATGCTTGCCTATGCGGCGGGGCTGGCGTGGGCCTTCATCATCGGCGTGATCGTGCTGCTGGGCTGCTTTGTCGGGCCATGGATCCGCAAGATGACGCCGCGCGCGGCGATGCTCGGCACGCTGGCCGGCATCTCCATCGCCTTCATCTCGATGCGCCCGGCGTTCCAGATGTGGGAAGTGCCGTGGATCGGCTTCATCTGTTTCGCCATCGTGCTGATCGCCTGGACCGCGAATATCCGCCTGCCCGGCGGAATTCCCGGCGGCCTCGCGGCGGTGATTGTCGGCGTTGCGATCGGCTGGCTCGCGGCCGCTTTCGGCTGGAGCGACTACATGAAGGGCGACCAGGTCGGCAAGGCCTTCGCGCAATTCGGCCTGCACCTGCCGTGGTTCTCGGCAGACGTGTTCCGCGGCCTGGCGGGAATCGCACCACTGCTGGCCACGGCCATTCCGCTGGGCATATACAACTTCACCGAGGCGATGAACAACGTGGAGAGCGCCTCCGCGGCAGGGGACAACTACAACTTGCGCAAGATCCTCGCCGCAGACGGCATCGGGGCGATCGTGGGTTCGATGCTGGGAAGCCCGTTCCCGCCGGCGGTCTACATCGGCCATCCGGGCTGGAAATCGGTGGGCGGCCGCATCGGCTACTCGCTCGCCACGGGTGTGGCGATTGCGCTGGTGTGTTTCTTCGGCCTCACTGCGCTGCTGCTTAATTTGATTCCGCTGGTGGCGATTCTTCCGATCCTGCTGTACATCGGCCTGGTGATCGGTGCGCAGGCGTTTCAGGCGAGCCCTTCCAAGCATGCGCCGGCGGTGGTGCTGGCGATCATCCCGAACATCGCCGAGTGGGCCAAGATCAATATCGACGGCGCGCTGGGCGCTGCCGGCACCAGCGCCGACAAAGTCGGCATGGCCGCGCTGGGGCAGGTCGGCGTGGTCTATCAAGGGCTCGCGGTGCTCGGCAGCGGGTCGGTGCTGGCAGGCATGGTGCTGGGTGCGATGGCGGCGTTCATCATCGACCGCAAGCTCACCCACGCCGCAGTGACGGCATTCATCGGCGCGGCACTGGCCTTCGTCGGCCTGATACACGGGCCGGCTCTGGGCTGGATGGTCTCGCCGCTGGTATCGCTCGGTTACGTGATGTTCGGCGCGCTCTGCCTGGCGATGTCGCGCCAGACCTCGGCCGCGTAGAGCCGAAGCAGCGCAGCGCGCAATCCGGCGCTCAGGCGGGCACGATGTGCGTGCCTGTGGCGCCGGAGAGTGCGCGGCCGAGATTGGGCGGGTTGGTGATCAGTGCGCGCGTGCCGCCGCCCTCCAGAAATGAAATGATCGCCTCGATCTTCGGGCCCATGCTCCCTTTCGGGAACTGGCCTTCAGCAAGATATTTGCGCGCCTCCGCCAGCGTGATGCGTTCGAGCCAGCGTTGCGTCGACTTGCCGAAGTCGACCGCTACTTTCTCCACGCCGGTGGAGACCACGAACAGTTCGGCGCCGAGGTCTCGTGCCAGAAGGCTGGAAGCGAAGTCCTTGTCGATCACCGCCTCGAGCCCCTGCAGGTCGCCCTGCGCGTCGCGCAGCACCGGAATGCCGCCGCCGCCGCAGGCGATCACGATGCAGCCCAGGTCGATCAGCGCCTCGATGATGTCGCGCTCGATGATTCTCTGCGGTATCGGCGAGGCCACCACGCGCCGCCAGCCCCGGCCGGCGTCTTCCCTCACGACCCAGCCAAGATCGCTTGCCAGCGACTTGGCCACGTCCTCGGTCATGTGCGCGCCGATCGGCTTGGTCGGATTGCGAAACGCGGGATCGCCCGGATTCACCAGCATCTGGGTGACCACGGCCACCACTTTGCGCTTGAGCTTGCGGCGCTGGAACTCGTTATAGAGCGCGCGCTGGAACATGTAGCCGATCGCGCCCTGCGTGTCGGCGTCGGCATAGTCCACCGGCACCTCGGGCACCATGCCCTTCGCGATTCCCGAGCGGCGCAGGATGAAGCCCACCTGCGGGCCGTTGCCGTGCGTGAGGACCACGGTCCAGCCGGCCTCGACCATGTCGGCGACGTAATGCGACGTCGTCGTCGCCGCCTTCACCTGGTCGGGAATGGACTGGTGCTGATCGTCCACGATCAGCGAATTGCCGCCGACAGCAACGACCGCCGTGTGCTTGCGCTTGGCCATCGCGATCTCCTCTATGAGGGTGTGGAGCGGATGCTGCCGGGCATGCGGACGCCGACCTCCGACGCCAGTGCGATGATGGCCTGGGTGAAGCACTCGAGCGGCGCGCGCGTGATGCCGGCGCCGATCTGGCCGACTCCGGCTTCCTTGTGCGCGATGCCGGTGTTGATGATCGGCGTGATGTTGGTGTCGAGCACGCGGCGGGCATCGATGCCGGCGGGCGTGCCGCTGAAATTCATTGCCGGCAGCGTGAATGCGCTGTTGCGTCCCAGCGTGATGTGCCGCATTTCGCGCGTATTGGCGACTGCGTCCTGCGGGGTGCCGCCGACGAACTGGACGATGGCGGGCGCCGTGGCCATGGCAAAGCCGCCAAGGCCCGCGGTCTCGGTAATCGAGCTGTCGCCCATGTCCGGCGCCGCGTGCTCCGGTCCGTAACTCGGGAAGTACAGTCCGCCCACCACCGGGGACGGCGCTTCGAACCATTGTTCCCCGGTCCCCGAAAGGCGGATGCCGAAGCGCACGCCGTTGCGCGACATCGCGGTGACCAGGCTGCTGCCCGGCACGCCGTGCGCGGCATCGAGCATCGTCTTGCATGCCGCCATCGACAGGTTCAGGAAGAAGTGATCGTTGCCGGCGATGAACGTCACCGCATCGGCGATCGCCGCCGCGTCGAAGCCGGAGTGCAGCGCCGCGGGCACGATCTTCTTCAGGAACAACGACGACGCGGCCGCGTTGCGGTTGTGGACTTCGTCGCCCATCTGCAGCGCCTGCGCGATCAGCGGCTTGAGTTCCATCGGTCCCAGCTTCGCAAGCGCCGCGGCGAGCGCCGGCGCAAGCACTTGCGCCATCCACTGCAGGCGCTTGATCACTTCCGCAGAATTGGCGCCGAAGCGCAGCACCTTGCCGAGACCCTCGTTCAGGTTGGAGAACGCGCGGTTCCTGCCCGCCGCATTCTCGACGATCCATACCGGCATCGACGGGCTGATGACCCCGGCCATCGGCCCCACAGCGGCGTGATGATGCGCGGGCTCGAAAGCGATGCTGCCGCTGCCGGCCAGCCGCCAGGCCGCGTCTGCGTCCGCCGTCCAGC
>JBGQGT010000095.1:0-7782 GCA_041497595.1 Gammaproteobacteria bacterium | reverse complement strand
CTGGAACAGCGCCGCCGCCTCCCAGTCCGGCCTGATGCGCAACGCTTCGCGGATTTCCGCCAGCGCCGCATCATACTTATTGGCCGCCAGCGCCGCCTGCGCCACCGCGAAGTGTGCCTCGGGCAACGGTCGATACGGCTTGACCAGATCCTTCACCAGCACCAGGACGGCGTTCTTGTCGGGGTGCTTGGCCAGCAACGCGTGCAACTGCGTCAGCGACGGCCCGACGTTGGCACCCTCGGCGGAGAGAAATTCCTGCAGCAGCGGCCTGGCCGCCTGCAGGTTGTTGGTGGTGACGAACAACGCCACCAGCGTCTGCCGCGCCGCGGTCGAGCCCTTCTCCGCGGCCAGCCAGATCTTGGCGGCTTCCAGCGCCGTCCCGGTCTGCCGTCCGTACAGGGCCAACTCGGTGGCGCGCCGGGCAATGCGCGGGTCGCGCGTGGACCTGGCCATCTCGAGATAGGCTTGCGCCGCAACCTGGTAGCTGCCGCGCTGAGCCGCAATCTCGGCCAGCAGAAACTTATAGAGCAGATCCGAATCCAAATCGCGACCGGGCAGGTCGGCTGGAGACAGCGATTGCGTGCCGAAGACGCGCCGGGCGCGTTCTTCGAAGCTGTCCTCCGGACCAGATCCTTCACTAGGGTCTGTGGCCTGCGCCGACCAGTCCATGGACGCCTCGGAAGCCATGACGCCGTCCGCGGCAAGCGCAGGCGAGCCGGCGCGCGCTTCTGGCTGGGCGCAGGCGCTCAGCGTCAGGCAGGACGCGGTCAACAACGAGGCGAGACAGGAAAGCAATGACGGCATGGAGTGGTTGGGGCCGTGAGATGGAACAAATGCGCGCAATTGAACTTTAGAGGGCATGGCCGCGCGCGAAGTTCTTCAACCCGGAACACAGTTTAGGTATATTTGACGGCCATCACAAGTAACCCCAACCCATCCGCCGACTGCCGTTGCGGCGTCGCCGCCCGGATTTCAGAAGGCGCTGAAAACAAAAGGGGTTGCAACAGCAACGGCACAAATTTCCACAATTTCCAGACAAGGCGGGGGCATGACCAACACGGCAAGCTCTGAACTCACCGTTTCCGCGCAGGCACTGACGCGCACCTACGGCGCCCATCGCGCAGTGCGCGACGTGTCGCTGGAACTCAGGCGCGGCGAAGTGCTGGGCCTGCTCGGGCCCAACGGCGCCGGCAAGACCACCACCATGCAGATGCTCACCGGCAATCTCGCGCCGACCAGCGGCGAAGTGCGCATCTGCGGCATCGACCTGATCGACCTGCCCACCCAGGCGAAATCGCGCATCGGCTATCTGCCCGAAGTGCCGCCGTTGTACCGGGAACTCAAGGTCGATGAATACCTGCGCCTGGCAGGGCGCCTGCACAAACTCAAGAAAAGCGCGCTGAAACCGGCGGTGGAGCGCGCCAAGAATCGCTGCGGGCTGGCGGACATGGGCAAACGCCTGATCGGCTCGCTGTCGAAGGGCTACCAGCAGCGCGTCGGCATCGCCCAGGCGATCATCCACGATCCCGACGTCATCATTCTCGACGAGCCCACCATCGGCCTGGACCCGAACCAGATTCGCGAGGTCCGCGCGCTGATACGCGACCTCGGGCGCGATCACAGCGTCATCCTGTCCACCCACATCCTGCCGGAAGTGGAAGCGGTGTGCGACCGGGTGCAGATCCTGCACCGCGGTGAAGTGGTGTTCTACGACAGCATCGCCGGACTCAAGCAGTTCCGCGGCGGCCAGGCCCTGCAAATCGGCCTGCGCAATCCACCGCCGGTTGCAGAGATCGCCGGCGCGGCCGCCGATGCCGAAGTCGACGCCATCAATGCCAACCTGTTCCGGGTGCGCCCGCGCGGCGGCATCGATCCCACCGACACCCTGGTGCGGGCCGCGGTCGAGCGCAACTGGGGGCTGTATCTGTTGCAACCGGCGCTGGCGAGCCTGGAAGAGGTGTTCGTCCATTTGACTCAGCGCGAAGACGATCAAAAGGAAGGGGCAGCCGCATGATCTGGACCATCGTTACCAAGGAACTGAGAACGCTGTTCGCCTCGCCGCTGGCGTGGGTGGTGCTGGCGTTCCTGCAGATCATCCTGGCGTGGATCTTTCTCACCCGGGTGGACTACTTCCTGACCATTCAGGCGCAGCTCGCACGCGTGCCCAATGCACCCGGGCTCACTGAAATCGTGGTGGTGCCGATGTCCGGCATCGCCTCGATCGTGCTGCTGATGTCGGTGCCGCTGCTGACCATGCGGCTGGTGGCCGAAGAGCGCCGCAACCAGACCATGGCCATGCTCATGTCTGCGCCGATATCGATGACACAAATCGTGCTCGGCAAGTTCCTCGCCACGCTGGCCTTCCTCGCCATCGTCGGCGGCCTGATTGCGCTGATGGGACTGTCGCTGCTGCTGGGCGGCAAACTGGACCTGGGACTGATCGCCACCAATCTGCTCGGTCTGCTGCTGCTGACCGGAAGCTTCGCCGCGATCGGCCTGTTCGTATCCTGCCTGACCACCCACCCGGTCGTGGCGGCCATCGGTACGCTGGCGGCATTTCTGGTGCTGTGGCTGGCGAACATCGCCGCCTCCGACCCGGACAGCCCGCTGCACCTGCTGTCGCTGCTGAAGCATTTCGAAAACTTCATGAACGGTTCGATTGCAGTCACGGATCTGATCTACTTCGCGCTGCTGACCGCAACTTTTCTCATCCTTTCGATCCGGCGTCTCGATGCCGATCGCCTGCGCGCATGAAACTGAATCGCAAGCTGAGACTGCAACTGCTGCTCCAGAACGGCTTGTTCGTGGTGCTGCTGCTCGGGCTGGCAGCCGCCATCACCTGGGTTACCCGGGACATCAAGATCCAGTGGGACCTGACCCAGGGCAGCCGCAACACGCTGTCGCAGGCCTCGGCCGACTTCCTCAGGCAGATGTCCGGGCCGGTCAATGTGACTGCCTACGCCACCGCACAGGACGCCGAAGGCGACATCCGCAAGACCGTGCAGACCTTTCTCGGCCCCTACCAGCGTGCGAAGACGGATTTTTCGCTGACTTTCATCGATCCGCGCGAGCAACCACAGAAAGCGCAGGTCGCTGGTATCCGCATGAATGGTGAGCTGGTGGTGGAATACAACGGCAGGCGCGAGCATCTCACCAATCTCACCGAGCAGGAACTCACCAATCTTCTGGTGCGGCTGGCGCGCTCCTCCGAGCGCCAGGTCATGTACCTGGACGGACATGGCGAACGCAAGCTCGATGGCCGCGCCAATCACGATTTCGGCGTTTTCGGCGGTCATCTGGCGGCCAACGGGTTCAAGACTGCCCCGCTCAGTCTGACGCAGGCCCAGGAAGTGCCCGAGAACATTGCCGTGCTGATGATTACCGGCCCGCGCGTGGACCTGCTGCCCGGGGAGGTGACCAAGATCAAGCGCTGGATCGAGAAGGGCGGCAACCTGATCTGGCTTATCGACAACGATTCGTTGCGCGGGCTGCAGCCGCTTGCCGGCGATCTGGGGCTGAACCTGATGTCGGGCACGGTGGTCGATCCGTCGGCGGTCGGCTTGAAGTTTCCCGCAACTTTCGCGCTCAGGTCCAAATACGGGCGACATCGCATAACCGAAAATTTCGCGCTCACCACTGTGTTTCCATATGCGCGACAGATCGCCGCTGCCGAAGGCTCAAAGTGGCGTTTCACGCCGCTGGTGGAAGTCGCACCGGACGGATGGCTGGAAACCAGCGGCATCGACAAGAACGTTGCCTTCGATCGCAACAAGGACATGCGCGGCCCGATCGTCGTGGCCGCCGCGCTGGAGCGCGACCGTGGCAGCCGCAAGCAACGCGTCGTGGTTGCCGGCACCGGCCAGTTCCTCTCGAACCAGTATGTCGGGCTGCTCGGCAACCTCGACCTGGGCGTGAACATGGTCAACTGGCTGGCGGGCGACGAAGCGCTGATCACGATTCAGCCGCGCACGCGTTCGGATCTTTCGCTGGAAATGTCGCGCGCGGGCCTGGCGCTGATCGGCATCGGTTTCCTGGTGGTCTTGCCGCTTGTGTTCCTGGTCGCCGGCGGCGTGATCTGGTGGCGCCGCCGCAAGGCATGAAATCCAAAGTCCTCGTGAACCTGGTGCTGGTCCTGTTGCTGACGGGTCTGGTGCTGTACGCCTTCTTCCGTCCCAAGGAACGGTCCGATCCGGGAATAAGACTGACACAGCTGCAGCGCGACGACATCACCCGCATCACCGTGGAGCGCCGCGGCAGCCCGACCATCCAGCTGGAAAAACGCGACGGCGGCTGGCGCATCAGCGCGCCGCTGCAAACCCGCGCCGATCCGATCCAGGTGGACCGGCTCACCGACATTGCCACGGCCACCGCCAAGCACAAATTGCCGCCCGGCGATCCCGGCCGCTACGAGCTCGACCCGCCGCAAGTGAAGCTCACGCTCAACGACCAGGCCTTCGCCTTCGGCCGCATCAATGACGTCACCTACGAACAGTATGTCGCGACCGCGGGAGCAGTCTATCTGGTGGCGCCTTTTTACGGCTACGGCATACCCACCGTGGTCACCAAGCTGGTGAGCCGCAAACTGCTCGACGACGCGGAAGTGCCGGTCGCCTTCGACTTCGGGCGCTACCGCATCGTCAGGGATGACCGGGGCACCTGGAGCATCGAAGGTGCGTATCCGTCGCAACAGGGCAAAGCGCTGTCGCAGGACGATTTCAACCGCTGGGCCGACGAGTGGCGTTTCACCTCCAGTCTTGGCGCCGAGCCGCGCCGCAGCACGCGCGGCAAGGTCCGCCTGGTCGTGCAGTTCAAGGATGGTAAGAAGGTCCCCATGGAAATCGTGCAGAAACAGCCGGAGTTCCTGCTGGTGCGCAGCGACGAAAACATGCAGTACCGCTTCGGCGCCGAAGTCGGCAGACGTCTGCTCGACCCGCGCGTGGTCGCCGAGAAGTAAAGGCGACACGTGCCGGAACTGCCCGAGGTAGAGATCACCCGCCGGGGACTGGTCCCCCACCTGGTCGGCAGGCGCGTGGAGACGGTGGTGGTGCGCAACCGCAATCTGCGCTGGCCGATTGCGCGCAATCTCGGCGCGCGCATCAGCGGTTGCACCGTGCGCACGGTGGAGCGCCGCGCCAAGTATCTGCTGATCGGCTGTGGCATCGGCTGGCTGATCGTGCACCTGGGCATGTCGGGCAGCCTGCGGGTGCTGCCGCGCGCAACCCCGGCAGGAAAACACGATCACTTCGACCTGGTACTCGACTCCGGATTGATCGTGCGGCTTACAGACCCACGCCGCTTCGGCGCCGTGTTGTGGGAAGCGCAGGACCCGCATGCCCACCCCTTGCTCGCCGATCTCGCGCCGGAACCGCTCGGCGCCGGGTTCGATGCCGGCTGGCTGCACGCCCGCACCCGCGGCCGCAGTGCCGCAATCAAGACGGTACTCATGGATAGCCATACCGTGGCAGGCGTGGGCAACATTTACGCCAGCGAGTCACTGTTCCGCGCCGGCATCCATCCGAAAACGGCGGCCGGCAAAGTTTCTCGTGAACGCTGCGATCGTCTGGTGCAAGCGATACGGGAAACGCTCAGCGCGGCCATCGACGCCGGCGGCAGCACGCTGCGCGACTTTGTCGGCTCCGATGGCAATCCCGGTTATTACCAACAGAATTACTACGCCTATGGCAGGAGCGGCGAGCCCTGCCGCGTGTGCGGCAAGGCCATCCGGCTGTTGCGCCAGGGCCAGCGCGCGACCTTTTATTGCCCGCAGTGCCAGCGCTAAGGTCCCCCGGGGACCCTTGATTCAACTTGTGTTCGTTGGCAATGGCTTACTTTCCCTTGACTAGCCGGGGAAACATCCCGAGAATTGCGTAGTACCGAAGTGCGAAACCGGGCTGTCAATGCCGGATTCGGGGCTGTTGTCGCGCCTCCCGCTGTATGGCACTAGGAGTGGATCAGGTATGGTAAGTCGCCCGCCTGCCGGTGTTAATCCAAAGAACGACCCAACGGCGACATCGCAGTTTCTTGGGGAAGAATGAAAAACTTTGAGAGGAAAATCACTATGAACAGCAATACGTCTCGCTTTGCGCGCGCAGCGCTGGCGACGGCATTTTCGGTCGGGTTGCTTGCCGCCGGAAGTTCCTTCGCCGCGGATGTCGACGCCAAGCGCCTGATCAACGCAGACAAGGAACCGGGCAACTGGATGAGCTATCACGGCTCCTACAAGTCCTGGCACTACAGTTCGCTCGATCAGATCAACACGCGCAACGTCGGCAAGCTGACCGAAGCCTGGTCGCACGTCGCCTCGCGCGCGAACCGCGGCCTGCAGGGCCATCCGCTGGCAATCGATGGCATCCTGTATTACACCAGCCCGTACAACCAGGTTTATGCGCTGGACGGCGCCACCGGCCAGATGATCTGGACCTACAAGCACAAGCTGAATGAGGATCTGGTCGCACGGCAGACGCACTCGCCGTACAACCGCGGTCTCGCAGCCGGCTATGGCAACCTGTACATGGGCACGCTCGACGGCAAGCTGGCCGCGGTCGACATGAAGACCGGCAAGCTGAACTGGGAGACGAAACTCGTCGATTCGGAGAAGCTGACGGTCGGCTTTACCGGTGCGCCGCTGCTGGTGAACGACAAGGTAATCATCGGTTCACAGGGCGGTGAATGGCCGTACCGCGGTCCGATCTTCGGCGTCAATGCCAAGACTGGCGAGAAAGTCTGGGAGTTCTTCACCGCCGGCGGCAACGAGGGCACCTCAACGGATGCCCGCAGCACCTGGGGCGGCGACTCCTACAAGACCGGCGGTGGCGGCGGCTGGATGGCCGGCAGCTACGACCCGGACAGCAACACTGTCTGGTGGGGAACCGCCAACCCGGCTCCTCTGTACGACTGGGCAGGCGACAAGTGGATGACCGAAGGTCCGCGTCCTGGCATCAACCTGTACACCTCCTCGGTTCTCCAGCTTGACCCGGACACCGGCAAGCTCAAGAGCTTCTATCAGGTCCTTCCGCACGACGCGTGGGACTTCGACCCGGCCCAGGGCGAGCTGATGATGATCGACCAGGGTGGCAAGAAATACGTCGTGCATCCGAGCAAGAGCGGCTTCGTATTCGTGTTCGACCGCAAGACCGGCAAGCCGGTCAACGTCTACAAGGGCGTGGATGCGATCAACTTCGTCAAGGACATCAAGCCCAATGGCGAACTGGTCGGTCGCTGGGATCCGCCCGAAGGCAAGCACAAGAACCTGTGCCCGGCCATTGCCGGCGGCTACAGCTGGAACGCGGGCTCGTACAGCCCGAAGACCGGCCTGCTGTACAAGGTCGGCTTCGAGTGGTGCATGGACCTCGATATCAAGAAGACCGACCCGATCACCGAGCCCGTGGTACAGCTCAACATCGGCGCCGACTTCACCATGCACGGCCCGGGCAACGACAAGCCGTGGGGCCATATCCGCGCGCGTGATCCGGTCACCGGCAAGGTGAAATTCGAGATCAAGTACCCCGGCGCCGTGCCGCACGGCGGTCTGCTGACTACCGCGGGCAATGTGCTGTTCGTACCGGAAGCCGATGGGATGTTCACCGCGTACGACGCGGCGACCGGCAAGAAGCTGTGGAGCCACAACAACGGCCAGGGCAGCAATGGCGGCACCATCACCTACATGGCCAAGGGCAAGCAGTATGTGGCCGTGATGACCGGCTGGGGCAGCCTGGTGGGCGACGGCTACGGCGACCTGTGGGGCGAACCCTGGAAGAGCATGCCCAAGGACTCTGGCGTGCT
>JBGQGT010000094.1:0-7800 GCA_041497595.1 Gammaproteobacteria bacterium | reverse complement strand
TCGGCTCGATCAATTACAACCTGAGCCTCGGATACATTCTCACCTTCCTGCTCGCCGGCATCGGCGTGGTGTCGATCCTGCATACCTGGCGCAACCTGGCGCGGATCGCGCTACGCCCCGCCAAGACGCGGCCGGTCTTCGCCGGAGATTCCGCCCGCTTTCATATCTTGGTCGAGAATCCGGGCGCGCATCAGCGGCTGAGCCTGGCGATCCAGCTCGCCGGCCAGAGCGCCGCATACTTCGACGTGGCGCCGCGTGATGCGCAGGACGTGGAAGCAGGGATGCCGGCCGCAAGACGCGGCGTGTTGCGGCCCGGGCGCTTCCGCATTTTCACTGTCTATCCGGTCGGCCTGTTCTATGCATGGGCCAACGTCGAACTGGACTTGCACTGCCTGGTGTACGCGCGCCCCGAACCCGGCCATGTTCCGCTGCCGCCGGCGCAGGCGGCCAGCGGGCAAGGCGGAGCCAGCGGAGCCGGCGAAGAGGATTTTGCCGGCCTGCGCACCTACCGTCCCGGCGACTCTCCACGCCGTATCGCCTGGAAAGCGTTCGCGCGCAGCGACGTATTTCTCACCAAGCAGTTTTCCGGAAGCGCGGCCTCGGAATTGTGGCTGAATCTCGCCGACATTCCGGAAACGCTGGGTCTGGAAGCCAGACTTTCCCGGCTCACCCGCTGGGTGATCGAGTCGGAAACCGCGGGTCAGCGTTTCGGGCTGCGGCTGCCCGGAATCGAGTTCGAGCCCGAGTTCGGCGCATCGCATCGCGACCGCTGCCTGCAGGCGATTGCGTTGTACAAGCCGGCGCGCGGATGAAATGTCGAGCGCCGCCGGCCTGAGCCCGATCAACCTTGCCGCGCTGCTGTTCTCGCTGGCGCTGGTTATGGCGCCGCATGCGCGACATCTGCCGGTTTGGATTCCGGCTTTCGGCGCCACGGTACTGCTGGCGCGCTTCTATCTGGGCTACCGGCGCAAACCGCTGCCCAATCGCTGGCTGCTGCTTGCGGCTGCACTTGCCGCCGTCGCCGGCGTGGCGCTGTCGTATCGGACGCTATACGGCCGTGACGTGAGCGTCGCGCTGCTGACCGTGATGGCGGCGCTGAAACTGATGGAAATGTCGAAGCCGCGCGACACCATGGTGGTGGTGCTGCTCGCCTACTTCCTGGTCATCACCAATTTTTTCTACTCGCAGTCCATTCCCACCGCGTTGTACATGCTGGTCATCGTCTGGCTCATCACCGCGACCATGATCAGCCTTCAGCACCAGGCAGGTCCACCCAGGCCGGCCGCGGTGCTGCGCCATGCCGCCAGTCTTATCGCGCAAGGCGTTCCCATAATGCTGGCACTGTTCCTGCTGTTTCCGCGGGTGGAGGGCCCGCTCTGGGGATTGCCGCAGGTCAACTACGGCGCCAAGTCGGGATTGTCGGACGTCATGTCTCCCGGCGACGTGAGCGCGCTCAGCCTGTCCGACGAAGTTGCTTTCCGTGTGTTGTTCGAAACACCACCGGAAAAACCCTCGCAGCTCTACTGGCGCGGGCCGGTGCTGTGGGATTTCGACGGCCGCACCTGGCGCGCCGGCCAGATCAACACCGCCGATTCGATCGAATACGAGGCGCTGGGTCCGCCGCTGAACTATACGGTGACGCTGGAACCTCACGACCAGCGCTGGATGTTCGCCATCGACCTGCCGTCGCGCGCCGCGCCCAACAGTTATTTTTCCGTGGACTACCAGATGCTGGCGCGACGGCCGGTGCGCGAGCGCATCCGCTACGACATGCAGTCGGTGCCATCCTACCGCGTGGGCGTCAACGAACATCGGCTGCAGTTGCGTCGCGCGCTGCGGCTTCCGGATGGCGCGGCTCCGCGGGCGCAGGCGCTGGCCGCCTCCTGGCGCGCTGAACTGTCCAGCGACCGCGACATCATGCTACGAGCGCTGACGATGTTCCGGGAACAGCCGTTCACCTACACCCTGGCGCCGCCGGAGCTCGGTGACAATCCTGTCGATCAGTTCCTGTTCGAAACCCGCAGCGGTTTCTGTGAGCACTACGCTTCGGCATTCACCTACCTGATGCGCGCCGCCGGCGTTCCTGCGCGCGTGGTGACCGGCTACCTGGGCGGCGAGATGAATCCCGTGGACGGTTACCTCATCGTGCGCCAGTCCGAGGCGCACGCCTGGACCGAGATCTGGCTGCCCGGCGAGGGTTGGGTGCGGGTGGACCCGACCGCGGCGGTTTCACCGTTGCGCATCGAGCGCGGACTGGCTGCGGCAGTGCCGGAAATCGATCAGGCATCGCTGCGGGCGCGCAATCGCCTCGAGTGGCTGCGTCAGGCGCGTTTCGCCTGGGATGCCATCGCCAACTCGTGGAACCAGTGGGTGCTGGGCTACAACCCGGAAAGACAGGTGCGTTTCCTGTCGCAGTTCGGATTGGCGCAGGCTACCTGGCAAAACATGGTGATCGCGCTCATTGCCGCCAGCGGCGTCATACTCCTGGTGCTGGCGTTGCTGCTGCTTGTGCGGCTCACCACGCTGCGCATGGATCCGGTGCAACGCGCTTATGCCAGATTCTGCCAGGCGATGGCCCGGCGCGGCGCACCACGCAAGCCAAGCGAAGGACCACGTGACTTCGCGGCCAGGGTATCGCTGCAGTTTCCGCAACTGAGGGAGACGGTTCAGCGCATCGCCGCTCTGTACGTGGCGCTGCGTTACGGTGGCGAAAAGAATCCGCGCGTCCTGGAGGAATTCCGCCAGGCGGTGAACAGCCTGAGATGAGACGGATCCGGGATACTCGATTCGAGTCCGTTTTCTAGAGTAGCGTTTCCCTCGACATTCCGCTGCGGCGCAGAATCTTGCGCAGCGAGGCGAGCGCCTCGATCTGTATCTGGCGCACTCTTTCCCTGGTCAGGTTCAGGCTTTGCGCCAGCTGTTCGAGGGTGTGGATTTCCGAGCCGTTGAGCCCGTAGCGCCGCTCGATCACGCTGCGCTGGCGTTCGCTCAACTGATCCAGCCACTCGCGCACGTACGTCTCGATCTCTGCGTTCTCCAGCCTGATGTCCGGCTGCGGGGTGTTTTCGTCGGCGATCGACTCGCCGACCGAAAGCATGGGATCAATTTCCAGGGGCGCATCCAGCGACGTCATGCGCTCGTTGAGCGACAGCAGGCGGCGCACGTCCTCGACCCGGAAGTCCACCAGATGCGCAACGTCATCCGGGCTGGGGTCGCGCTCGGAATGGGTCTCGAGATGGCGCATCGCCCGCAGCACGGTGTTGAGTTCCTTGATCACGTGCACGGGCAGGCGGATGGTGCGCGACTGATACATGATGGCGCGTTCGATGCTCTGGCGGATCCACCAGGTGGCATAAGTCGAGAAGCGGAAGCCGCGTTCGGGATCGAATTTCTCGAGCGCGTGGATCAGGCCGAGGTTGCCTTCTTCGATCAGGTCCAGCAGCTGCAGCCCGCGGCCGCTGTAGTGCTTGGCGATGTTCACCACCAGCCGCAGATTGTGTTCGATCATCTTCTGGCGTGACAGGAAATCTCCCTGCTTGACCAGTCGCGCGTACCTGACCTCTTCCTCTACCGTGAGCAGCGCGTTCTGCCCGATGTCGTTGAAATAGAGCTGGGTGACGTCGCTGAGGATGTCGGTGCCGAAATAGTCATCGACAGCGGGCTCTTCGACGGGCGCGGGTTCCTCGACGCCGTCTTCCTGTGAAGAACAATTCTCCTCGTTCATGAATTCCGCTCAGGCAGATACTGCAGCGGGTCGATCGGTTTGCCGAGCCGGCGGATCTCGAAATGCAGGGCCACCCGGTCGCTGTCGGAATTGCCCATTTCCGCGATCTTCTGGCCCTTGGCCACCGCTTGCCCTTCCTTCACCAGGATCTGGCTGTTGTGAGCGTACACGCTCAGGTACGACGTATTATGCTTGATGATGATCAGTTTGCCGTAACCGCGCAGACCGCTGCCGCTGTACACGACCTTTCCGGGCGCACTCGCGAGCACCGCCTGCCCGGACCGGCCTTCGATTCCGACACCCTTCTGGTTTGTTCCTTCCCCGAAAGCGTAGATCAGTTTTCCCTGGGCCGGCCATTCCCAAATCAGCCTTACGTCCGCGCTTCCGGCGTCTTTGGGCACCGGCGTTGCCGGCGCTTTGACTGCCGGCTTGGCAGCAGGCGCTGCCGTCGGCGGTGGAGACGGCGCTGTCGCGGACGCTGACGCTGGCTTCGGCGCTGCCGCTTTCAACTGCGCCAGCGCCTGTTCCGAGTAAGGCAGCTTGCGTGCTTTCGGCTCGGTCTTGACCGGTACCGCAACCGGCGCGGGAGGGATCTCCACAGGCAGCGGCACGGCCTGCGGCAGCGCCAGTTCACCGACGCTGTCCGGCGGGAACAGCCGCAAGCGTTGATCCAAACGAATCAACGCCGGATCCTGCAGGTTGTTCCAGGCCGCGAGTTCACGGTAATCCTGTCCGTAATCCAGCGCGATGCTGTAGAGCGTGTCGCCTTTCTTGACGACGTGGATTTCCGGGCGCCAATCGCCTTCACGGTAGGGCTTGATGATCGGCTCTTCCGTACTCGCGGAAACCGGTGGTTCGGCTTTCTGGACAGTCGATGCGGCTGGCGCACCTGCACGCTGGGGCGAAGCCGCCGGAAGTACGGTGGCAGCGGGAGCGGTGGTGACGGGTGCGGCCGTGGTCGGTGCGATGGCCGGAGTTACGGCCGGCGCGGTCCGGGACGCATTCGGTGAACGCTCGATCACCGGAGCCGCGGTAGGCATGGATGCGCAACCCGAGCCGAGCGCTGAGACCAATGCTGCGAGCATGAGCGGCTGCGAAATTCCCTCGCAACGGAAAACGATGTTCAAGTCGATACCCCCGCAATCAGCGGTACGAAATTAACGTCGTCCAGCACCGATTGGCTGAATCCGTCGTGGCCGCGCTCGACCAGCACCAGGCGCTGCTCGCGCGTGCCCAGCGGCAGAACCAGGCGCCCGCCTTCCACCAATTGCGCAGCCAGCGCCTCGGGAATGTGCGTCGCCGCCGCCGCCATCACGATGGCGTCGAATGGGCCGCCGTCCTTTAGTCCGAGATGGCCGTCGCCATGCCTGAGTTTGATGTTGCGGATTCCAAGTTCGCGCAATCTCACCCGCGCCTTGGACAACAGGCCGGCGAGACGCTCGATCGAATAGACTTCGCGCGCCACCCGCGACAATACCGCCGCCTGATAACCACAGCCGGTGCCGATCTCGAGCACTTTGCCGAGCGCGCGGCCGGCGCGCGCCAGTTCGACCATGCGGGCCACGGTGAACGGATTGGAGATGGTCTGTCCGAAACCGATGGGTAGCGATACGTCGTCGTAAGCACGGCTCGCCAGCGCCTCGTCAACGAACATGTGGCGCGGCACATCCGCCATCGCACCCAGCACCACCTCGTCCTTTACGCCCTGGTCGCGCAGGCGTTCCACCATGCGCATGCGCGTGCGCTGGGAGGTCATGCCGATGCCGCTGATCCTGCTGTTCATGTCGTGTCGAAATGACCGTCGCGCCACTGTTCTAGGTGAGTGCCGGTTCCTTCAGCCAGTCGCGCACGCTTTCGAGGCTGGCGTACTGCGTGAGATCGATCTGCAGCGGCGTCACCGAAACCATCCGGTTCGCAACCGCGTGAAAATCCGTGCCCTCGCCCGCATCCTCCGCGTCGCCGGCTGCGCCGATCCAGTAAACCGTTTCGCCGCGCGGGTTGGTGGACTTGATCACCGGCTCGGACTTGTGGCGCCGTCCCAGCCTGGTCACTGCCGTTCCCGCCAATTGACCGGCGGGCACATCCGGGACATTGACGTTGAGCAGCACCGCAAACGCAATCGGCCGGCGGCGAAAACGCTCGACCATGTCGCACACCGCCTGCGCCGCGGTCGGATAGTTGCCCGCCGCTTTGCTCGCCAGCGATACCGCGATCGAGGGAATGCCCAGCAGAAATCCTTCCGTCGCCGCCGCCACCGTTCCGGAGTATATGGTGTCGTCGCCCATGTTGGCACCGTGATTGATGCCCGAAATCACCATGTCCGGGAGGCGGTCCAGCATGCCGGTCACGGCGAGGTGCACGCAGTCGGTGGGCGTGCCGTTGACGTAGTGAAAGCCGTTGTGCGAGCGCCTGACCTGAAGCGGGCGATCGAGGGTGAGCGAATTGCTGGCGCCGCTGCGGTCGCGCTCGGGTGCGACCACGACGATCTCGGCATGTTTTGACAGCGCCTCGGCGAGCACGGCGAGGCCGGGTGCGAAGTACCCGTCGTCGTTGCTCAGGAGAATCCGCATCGGAGAGAAGGACTGCGAATCAGGCTACGGTCGAGGGCGCCCCGCAAAACAACAGACCTGGAAACTGAATCTTCCCGTCCGCGCATCTTTCTCGCGAGCCCGCCGGCCCCTCGTCTGTACCGCGAAAGTTTGGTCGGGGCGAGAGGATTTGAACCTCCGACCACCTGCACCCCATGCAGGTACGCTACCAGGCTGCGCTACGCCCCGAATCGAGAGCGGATTATAGCAGAGGCCCCGGGCACGGAACGTGTCAGGCGCGCAGGATGTCGAGGAGACTCTGGATTTCCCGGCGCAACAGTGCTGAATTGAATCTGGAAGAAGACGGTTTGAGTTGCACTGCAGCCTCGTCCAGCCGCGCCCGCGCGCCGCTGATGGTGAATCCCTGCTCGTACAGCAGCTCGCGGATGCGCCGGATCAGCAGCACTTCGTGGTGCTGATAATAGCGCCGGTTGCCGCGCCGCTTCACCGGCTTCAACTGGGTGAATTCCTGCTCCCAGTAGCGCAGCACGTGCGGCTTGACCCCGCATAGCTCGCTGACTTCACCGATGGTGAAGTAGCGTTTCGCGGGGATCGCGGGCAGCGGGGTCTTAGGACTGCTGCTGTTGTGGCTGCTGCTGTCCACCGTAGTTCTTTTCCACCATCGCCTTCAGTTTCTGGCTGGCATGAAAGGTCACGACCCGACGCGCCGTAATCGGGATTTCCTCGCCGGTTTTGGGGTTGCGGCCCGGCCGCTGCGGCTTGTCGCGCAACTGGAAATTGCCGAAACCGGACAGCTTCACGCCCTCCCCGGCCTCGAGTGCGATGCGCACTTCCTCGAAGAAGGACTCCACCATGTCCTTGGCTTCGCGCTTGTTCAAACCGACTTTCTCGAACAACAGATCCGCCAGGTCTGCTTTGGTCAGTGTCATGACTTCACCTTATTGTCTCAGCTTGGCACCGTATTCTTGTTCCAGGACCTTGCGCAGACCCGCAATCGCGGCGTCCACCTCGGCATCCGTCAGAGTCTTTTGAGTATCTTGCAATAACACACGGAAAGCAAGACCTTTTCTCCCGTTTTCGATGCCCTTGCCGCGGTACACATCGAACACCCGGACCTCGTGAACGATGGCCGGTTTTGCCCGCAAAAGCCCGTCCAGAATGGCTTGCACCGGGGTGGCCTCGTCCACGGTTACCGCCAGGTCGCGGCGCACCGGGGGGAATCTGGAAACCTCGCGATACTGCGGCAGCGGCAGCCGCAGCAGTGGTTCGGCATCGATTTCGAAGGCAACCAGCGGCTCGGGCAAATCGTACTTCTTCTGCCATTTCGGGTGCAATTCGCCGATCCAGCCTATGACCGCGTCATCCACGATAACCCGGGCCCCACGCCCGGGGTGCAACGCCGGGTGCATAACCGGCTCGAAACGCGCGCGCCTGGGCGCGATCAGCGTTTCCAGGTCGTTCTTGACGTCGAAGAAATCGACGCCGCGCGCCGGAACGCCCCACTGTGCCTCGACCGCAGTGCCATAC
>JBGQGT010000093.1:0-7804 GCA_041497595.1 Gammaproteobacteria bacterium | reverse complement strand
GCTGAAGTGGTCGAAGAAGAGTCCGCTTGCCAAGGAGATTTACGAAAGCCAGACGAAATTCCTGAAATCGATCGGCAAACTCTAAACGTAGTGTCCTGTTCCGTTGATTCGTAGGATAACGCGCGCATCCTGGAATTCGGTTGCGTATGTCCATTTGGCAGCAAGCCCACATCGATCGGAAAACCCGCGAAATCGGCGTCAGGCAAGGCGCGAGTCCTCGACAGTGGCGGGCCCCACGGCGAGGACTCGTAACACCGCGTGGCGCTGATTCTCGTCGGGTTTTCAGCCACGAATCAGCGGAACAGGACGCTCAGCAGGCAAGGGACTGAGCGAACAGGCGCGGCGCAAGCCGCGCCCGCTTCGTTCCCGAGGACAACAAGAAGACGGGGAGGGAATCATGGCGGAATCGGCGACCGATGCCGAAGCCACCGGGAAAAACGCCGTCGACCGCGCGATCGAGGCGATTGCCAAGGCGCTGAGTTTCAGCTTCGCGCTGTCGGTCGTCGTGACGATCTACGACGTGGTCGCCGACGTGGTCTTCAAGGCGCCTACGGTGTGGGTCTACGACGTCGTCACCACGGCGATCGCCGTAGCCTTCCTGATCGGCGGCTCCTTTGCGCTGATGCGCCGCGAGCATATCCGCATCACTGCAGTGCACGATCGCTTGTCGCGGCGCACGAGGCTACGCTGCGATGTCGCCACCTCGATTCTCGCGATCGTCTATCTCACGGCGTTCGCCTGGTTCTCCTTCAACATGGCGTGGCTGTCGGTCCAGGACTGGGAGGTAGGCGGTTCCGCATGGGCGCAGCCGACGCCGGTCATCGTCAAGGTTTCAATGGTCATCGGCGCCCTGCTGATGATCGTGCAGATGATCTCCAATATCCGCGGCGACCTGAAAGCGCTGCGCGACGAGGCCTGAGCCATGGGCATCGAGATCATCTCGCTGCTGATGCTCGCGTCCTTCGTGCTGCTGATCATCGTCCTGGGCATGCCGATCGCGTTCGCGACCGGGCTGATCGCCGTCGTGTTCTGCGCGCTGTTCGCCGATCTGGACAGCCTCGCCATCGTCACTTTCCGCACTTACGGCTTCGTCAATTCCTATGTACTGCTGTCGGTGCCGATGTTTCTGATGATGGCCAACATCCTCGACAAATCCGGGGTCGCGCACGATCTGTACGACGCCTTGAAGATCTGGGCCGGCCGGCTGCCTGGCGGGGTCGCGGTCATGACCCTGATAGCGGCGTCGGTGATGGCGGCGATGACCGGCATCATCGGCGGCGAGGTCATCCTGCTCGGCCTGGTCGCGCTGCCGCAGATGCTGCGGCTGCGTTACGACTCGAAGCTCGCGATCGGCGTGGTATGCGCCGGCGGCTCGCTGGGCACCATGATTCCGCCGAGCCTGGTGCTGGTGTTCTACGGGCTCACGACCTCGACCTCGATCGGCGACCTGTTCCTGGCCTCCACGATTCCCGGCGTGGTTCTGGCGCTGATCTACATTTGCTACGTGCTGATCCGCTGCGGGCTCAACCCCAAGCTCGGGCCGCCGGCGCCGCCGGAGGTGCGCAACATCCCGCTGATGGCCAAGTTCGCGGCGCTGAAGAGTGTCATCCTGCCGCTGTTGATTATCTTCTCCGTGCTCGGCAGCATCTACAGCGGTATCACGTCGGTGAGCGAGGCGGCGGCGATGGGTGTGGCCGGAGTGACTGTAGCGGCCGCGATCCGGCGCACGCTGACCCTCGCGATGCTGCGCGACTCGCTGTACTCGGCGATGTCGACCTGCGGCCTGCTGATCTGGCTGTCGATCGGTGCCAACGCGATGGTCGGCGTTTACAATCTGCTGGGGGGGATCACTTACCTGAAGAGCATCATGACCGGTCTGCCGCTGGAGCCGATCGGCGTCGTCCTGGTCATGATGGCGATCTTCCTGCTGCTCGGCATGTTCATGGACTGGTTCTCGATCATGCTGCTGACCATGCCGATCTTCGCGCCTACGGTGACCGCGCTGGGCTACGACCTGATCTGGTTCGGGGTCCTGTTCAACATCACGATGCAGGTCGGCTATCTGTCACCGCCGTTCGGCCAGGCGGCGTTCTACCTGAAGTCGGTGGCGCCGCCCGAGATCAGCCTCAATCACATTTTCGCCTCTCTGTTCCCATTCATCGGGCTGCAGATCATCGGTCTGCTTATCGTGCTCTTCATTCCGGATGTGGCGATGTTCCTGCCGCGGCTGCTGCATTAATGCATTGAATCCAGGAATGGGTGACAGCCCCATTGCCTTGATATACCTTGCTGATCCGTAGCGCATCGCCCGACCGAGGTTTGAAGTACAAGCGGAGTCTGATGTCATGCGCCCGCTTATCGACGTGCGGCGTAGACGAACGCTGGCGCGCTAAGAAGTAGCGGCGATCGGGCCGGCGGCCAGGCTGCACCGTGCCGCCTTACGCTGGCCCGGCGGCGCCTTCGAAGCGGCGGTGGACCCAGCTCTCGATCGCAGCGCGCATCGCCCCCGGTTGCTCAGTCGGGATCCAGTGCCGCGCAGGGAGTTGCGCGATCTCGCAATCCGGAATTCTCCCGAGGACGCTGCGGGTAATCGCTGGCTTGGTGAAGTGGCTGTGCTCGGAGAGGAGCGCGAGCACTGGCGCGGCGATCTGTTCCGGCGCTGGCAGCGCTCCGGTCACTGCGAGCAGTGCCTGCAGGTAGGCGCCGGTCGCCGTCGTGCGCAGGTCGGCGAGGGGCGAGGCGTACTTCGCAAGCTGCGCCTCGCCTTGCGGCCCGCGCGCCAGCGCGGCGCGCGTCTCCCGGTCAAGTTGCTCAAGGTCTAGCGACGCCAAGGCGCGGCGATGCACGCCGAGCGCGTTGAGTACCCGGACCAGCGGGACGACGAGCTGCACCAGGGTCCGCAACCTCTGCATCTGGCGCATCGCACCGGCGAGCGTCTCGGGCGGCATCGGCTCAATCAACACGAGCCCGGCGGTCCGCTCGGGGTGGCGGGCGGCGAACGCGAGCGCGAGGTTTGCGCCAAGGCAATGACCGACAAGCACCGCTTTGGGGAACGCCTCTGCGTCGAGCAGCGCGGCAAGGTCCGAGCACCAATCGGCCATGCCGATCCGTCCCCGGAAGGTCGACGCGCCTTGTCCGCGCAGATCGGGGCGCAGCAGTGCCCAGTGGTCGCGTAGCGTCGTGTCGCGCGCGAACTCGGACCAGCGCGTGTGGTTGCTCGCGACGCCATGCAGCAAGAGGAGCGCGCCGCGTGGCGCGCTCGGAGCAGAAACGCAGTAGGCGAGCAGCGCGCCATCGGCGGCCCGCAGGGTACGCATCGCATCGTGATGCATCACGCCATGCATCACCCGCTCACCTTGCGAGCGGATCGGGCCGGAGCTGGAACTTGAAAACCCTGGGCAGGCTTTTCGTCCCGCCTTCCGAGTGGAACGGCGCCCGCGTCGAGTTGGTCGCCCACAGCGCCCGGCCTTTCCACCCGGTTTTGGGATCGTCGATGCGACCCTCCGCCCACTTCGCGAAGAAGCCCATCGGGTAGGGCACGCGCAGCGTCACGAACTTGCCGTCGACCAGCGCGAAGTACGAATCACTGGTGTTGCCGGTCGCAATCGGCACGTTGGCGCCGAGCCCCAGCGTGTTGAACCAGTCCACCCAGACGTAGTAACTCGCCTCGGCGCTGCCGTCTTCCTGCACATCCCTGAACTGCGGTCCGGGAAACCGGTACAGCGTCCAGCCCTCGGGGCAGTGCTTGCCGGTGGCCGCACCCGGCCCGTTCAACGGTGCCCTGCACTTGCGCCGGTCGAAGCTGCCGAGATGGCCGCTCGCGAACGACGCCCAGAACACGCCGTTGCGGTCAATGTCACCGCCGCGCGCGCCGTAGGCGGGCAACGGCGGTTGGTAGATTTCAGTAATCGCCGTGTGCGTCGGATCGGGTCCTGGGGCGACGCGCACCACGTAGCTGGGGAAAGGTGCGAGTGAGGTTCCCCACACCGAACCGTCGGCCGGATTCACGACGACGCTGTAGAGGTTCACCGCGACGCGCTTGTCTTTCGCGGAGTCCAGCGGCTGGTCGGGCTCGACCCATTCGTCGCGCCTGCCGTTGCCGTTGGTGTCGAGGATGAAGGGCGTCCAGCCCTGTGACTTCATCTCGTCGCCGGTTTCCTCGAACATCTTACGGTTCAGCCAGCCGATGACGCCCGGGCCGCCGACCCCGGCCGAGGTCCAAAGCGTATTGTTGGCATCCTCGGCGAAGATGACATGGTGCGTCGGAAAGCAGGTCGAGATCAGCGTCCACTTGTTCGTGGCCGGGTCGTACATCGACAGATGCCGGCTCGCACTCTCAAGCGGAAAAACTTTCGCCGACGGATGGTTCGAGCCTTTCCTGCAATCGTCGGGGTTGTTCGGATGCCGGATGCGCGCCGCGGCCCAGACCCGCCCCTTCTCGTCCATCATCTGGTTGTGCGTGCTGGTCTGGGCGTCCCAGATCGGATGCGGCCCCCAGTAAGGCGAGGGCGCCATCGGATCGGTGCGGTGCGAAGGGGTATTCGGATCGCGCACGGGATGCTTTACTTCCGTCGCCGTGTGCGTGAGCGGATCGAGGATCGGCCAGTAGTCCGTGCTGTTCTCGGGCGCGCCGTAGAACTTGCCGTTGGTATTGACCGTGGGCTTGCGCCGATCGGTCCCGATCAAATCATGCATGTAGGCGTTTGGCCGGCTCCAGTCCCACAACGTCAGCACGAGGTTGCGCTCGATTCCCTGCGGCCGTTCAGGCTTCGCGAAGGGCAGCTCGCCGGCGGCGATCCGGTCGGTCCAGTCGGCCCACAGGCCGAGCGCCCGCCCGGTGCCGAGCCGGCCGGCCGCGGTGACCATGTTTGTCATTGCCTGTCCCGAGGCGATGCGCCGTCCCCATGCCTCGGTGGAGTTCATGTGTGAGAAATCCTTCGGGGTGGTCCGCGTGCCCACGGTGCCCAGCGCGTGGCACGACATGCAGCCGTTGGTCTTCACGGTGTTGAGCCAATGGTTCTGCGTCGCCATGCCCGGCTCGATGCCGTTGCCGTCCGAACCCGTGCCGGGAAATTCGCTCTTCGCCGGAATTTTCAGCAGCGAGTACCAGTAGATCGCCGGGTAATACTCCGCTGCCGCCGCGGCGCTCGGCGCCACCACCGCGCCAAGGTCGAGACGTTGCCCGGGCGTGGCCTGGATCTTGGGCGAATCGACCAGCCCGTAGCCGCGTACCCATACGCTGTAACTTGCTTTCGGCAGATCGGGTATGAGGTAGCGGCCGCGATCATCGGTAACCACGATCTTGGCGAATTTGGTCGGCAGGTCCGACGTTTCCGCGATCACCCACACGCCGGCTTCCGGCCCGTTCGCGCTCTTTACCACCCCGCCGAGATCGTTCTCGCCGATGCGGATCTCCGTACTGCCCTTCCGTGAGCCGGTTCCCGCCGCACAGGCAGCGAGCAGCACCGCGATTCCGGCCACCGCGATGCCGCGGCGCAATCTTCCAGTCGTCATGTTTGTGCTCCGAAGTTGGGGGTCAAGTCTCCCATCTTGCATAAAGTGCCTCCATGATCCAGCGATCAGAGACCGCGGCAATTCGAGGCTAACGCGTGAATTCCTTTCGGCGCGCTTCAGGGATTCCTAATCTGGCAAGGCGAACACCATCACTGCGTCTCCTTGCTTGAAACCGAACAGCGCATTGCCACCCGCGGCGACCGCGACGTACTGCTTGCCGTCGACCTGGTAAGTGATAGGCGGTGCGTTCACACCGGCACTACCGTTGATGTGCCAGAGCAACTCGCCGGTTCCGGAGTTGAAGGCGTTGAAATTGCCGTTGCCCTCACCCATGAAAAGCAGATCACCCGCGGTGGCAAGCACGCCGCCGACCAGCGGTTCAGTTGTTTTCACTTGCCACTTGATCTTGCCGGAGCCTCGGGTGTCGATGGCGCTCAGCACGCCCCAGCGCGGCCCACCGCTAGGCTCCAAAGACGTATATCGCAGAGCTGCCTTATCCGCGGTCGCTGGAATTTCCTTCACCGTGTAACGCATGGGCCAGTGCATCGCGGCGACAAAGGCGATCCCCGTGCGCGCGTCGAAGGAAACCGGCGACCAACTGGCGCCTCCGGCACCGCCCGGCGCGATTTCGATGCCTTCCGCGGTAGGTCGCTTGAACAAATTCTGCTGCGGCACGAAGGCGTCGGATTTGAAGAGCAACCGGCCGTCGCGGCGATCCATCACATAGAACCATCCCGTTTTGCCTGCCTGGCCTATGGCCGGAATCGTGTCGTAGCCCTTGGGCACATCAAACAGTACAGGGGGACTTGCCACGTCGTAGCCCCACATGTCGTGCGGGACTTCCTGGTAATACCACTTGACCGCGCCCGAGTCGGCGTCCAGCGCAACGAGAGACACCGTGTAGAGGTTGTCACCCGGTCGCGTCAAATCATCAAACTGGGGCGAGGGATTGCCGACACCGACATAGATCAGGTTTTCCTTCGGGTCGATGGCGGGAGAGGTCCAAGCCGACCCGCCACCGCGCTTTGCCGCGTCTGGATACTGCGCAAGCGTGGCGCGTTCTCTTCCGATGTCTCGTTCCAGCTGGGCACCGTCGGCAGTGGTCTCACGAAACTCACCTTCCCACCCGGAAGTCGGCGTGGAGTCGAATTGCCAGATTTTCTTTCCTGTATTGGCGTCGAATGCCGCGTAGAAGCCCGCTCGCTGACTCTGGCCCGCGATACCGACTACTGCCCCGAGCGGCGCTCCCGCACGTTCGGAATCCAGATGCAGGCCGTAGCCCACACCCGTGATGCCGACGATGACCTTGCCCCTGTAGACCAGGGGGGCCATATTCGCGCCCACGCCGGTGGACCCACTTACACGACTGCTACGAAGCGGATCATCGGCACCAAGCTGATCGGTCTTCTCCGTCGCGCCGTCGAGGCCCTCCACCAGCGGAATATCCCAGACCGGCTTGCCGCTGTTCTGATCCAAGGCGATCAAACGCGCATCCACCGTGCCGATGAACACCTTACCGTAGGCCACCGCCACGCCGCGATTGGCGGGACCGCAACACATCTTCTCCGTGCGCCGCCTGTGCTGATAACGCCACAGTTCCTTGCCTGTCTTCGCGTCCAGCGCAACGACGTGGTTAAACGGAAGGGACAGGTACATCACACCGTCCGCCACGATAGGCGTGGTTTGGAAGGTGGACGACACGCCGCTCTTGAAGGTCCAACGTGGGGCCAGACTCTTGACGTTGCCCTTGTTGATCTGCTCGAGAGGGGAGAAGCGCTGATTGCTGTAATCCCGGCCGTGACTCAGCCAGTTGCTCAAGTCCACCTGAGCTTTGAGCAGCCGGTTGTCGTCGATGATCCCTGCCTCGCCATTGGCGTTGAGCGAACAACCCAGAGCCACGAAACCAAGCGCTAATACGTGATGACGCATGATCAATCTCCTATTTCCTGAATGCTTCGGAATAGCGCTTTGGTATGAAACCCACCACCAACGCGCCGCCGTGCTCCAGTACCGGCCGCTTGATCAGGCTGGGCTGCTCGACCATCAGCCGCAACGCCTTGCTCTCGTCAAGGTTTGCCTGCTGCGCCGGCGACAGCTTGCGCCAGGTGGTGCCGCGGGTATTTAAAAGCACTTCCCAGCCGACCTGCTTCGACCAGTCTTTCAATCGGGTGAGATCGATGCCCGCCGTTTTGTAATCGTGGAAGTCGTAGCGAACGCCGTGGACGTTCAGCCAGGCGAACGCCTTCTTCATGGTGTTGCAGTTCTTGATTCCGAAAATCGTGATCACGAT
>JBGQGT010000092.1:0-7815 GCA_041497595.1 Gammaproteobacteria bacterium | reverse complement strand
CTCCGACTACTACACCACGGTCAAGCGCGGTTTCGCCCGCGGCGGCGAGCCGGTGATTCTCACCGAGAACATCCGCAACTACTTCGACATTCTGGTGCGTTACGAGGATCCCTACCGGCCGCTGTTCTCGTCGTTCACGGCGGAAGCGCGGGCCGAGCCGTAATTGCTCAGACGGGCCGGAGGATGGCCAGGCCGCCCATGTACGGACAAAGCGCCTCGGGAATGGTGATGCTGCCATCCCGGTTCTGATAGTTCTCCAGTATCGCGACCAGCGTTCGCCCTACCGCAAGCCCTGATCCGTTCAGGCTGTGGACGAACTCGTTCCTGCCCTTCCCGCCCTTGAAGCGCGCCTGCATGCGCCGCGCCTGGAATGCCTCGAAATTGCTGCAAGATGAGATCTCCCGGTACGCGTTCTGTCCCGGCAGCCAGACCTCGATGTCGTAGGTTTTCGCGGCCGCGAATCCCATGTCGCCGGTGCAAAGCGTCACGGTACGAAACGGCAACTCCAGGCGTCTGAGGATGGTCTCCGCATGCGCGGTCAGTTCCTCCAGTCCCTGGTAGGACTGCTCGGGATGGACGATCTGCACCAGTTCGACCTTGTCGAACTGGTGCTGGCGGATCATGCCGCGGGTGTCTTTGCCGTAGGAGCCGGCCTCGGAACGGAAACACGGCGAGTGACAGACGAATTTCAGCGGCAGCTTCTCCGCCGGCAGGATCTCGTCGCGCACGATGTTGGTCACCGGCACTTCCGCGGTCGGGATCAGGTAGAACTTGCTGCCATCGGCCCGCGGCACCGCGAACAAGTCCTCCTCGAACTTCGGCAACTGCCCGGTGCCGCGCATGCTGTCGGCGTTCACCAGGTAAGGCACATACACTTCCGTGTAGCCGTGCTCGCCGGTATGGATGTCGAGCATGAACTGGGCAATCGCCCGATGCAGCCGCGCCAGCGGCCCCTTCATCAACGTGAAGCGCGCGCCGCTGATCTTGGCCGCGGCGTCGAAATCCAGCATGCCCAGACCGGCACCGACGTCCACGTGGTCCCTCACCGGAAAATCGAAGCGGCGCGGCTCGCCTACCCGCCGCACTTCCACGTTGTCCTCCGGGGACTTTCCCACCGGCACGCTCTGGTGCGGCAGGTTGGGAATCCCGAGCAGCATGTCGGTGAGTTGCGCCTGGATGCCAGCCAGCTCGGCCTCGAACTTCTTTGCCTCTTCGCCGACCGCGCTCACCTCCGCCATCAAGGTTGATGTATTTTCCCCTCTGCGCTTGAACACGCCGATCTGCGTCGAGGTTACGCTGCGCGTGGCCTGCAGTTCCTGGGTGCGCACCTGCACATGTTTGCGCCGCTCCTCAAGAGCACGAATTGCGGCAACGTCGATCGTCACGCCGCGGGTCGCGAGCCGCGCCGCCACCGCATCCAGGTCACTTCGAATCAATTGAACATCCAGCATCGTCTTCCTTCGCGTACCTTTCTTTTTTCCTTTGCGGCCTTTGCGTCAACGCCTTTAGTTCTTCTTCTTTGCCTTCGAATCCAGCTCGCGCAGGTGGGCGAGCTTTTCGGTGAGCTTGCCTTCCAGACCCCGCGACGTTGGCTGGTAGAAACTGACTCCTTCGAGCCCGTCCGGCAGGTAGTTCTCGCCTGCCGCATACGCTTCCGGCTCGTCATGCGCGTAGCGATAAGTCCGGCCGTAGCCGAGTTCCTTCATGAGCTTGGTGGGCGCATTGCGCAGGTGCTCCGGCACCGGCCGGGACTTGTCGGACTGGACGTGCGCGCGCGCCGAATTATACGCAACGTAAGTGGCGTTCGATTTCGGCGCGCAGGCGAGATAAATCACCGCTTCGGCGAGCGCCAGTTCACCTTCCGGGGTGCCCAGCCGCTCGTAGGTCTCGCAGGCATCCAGCGCCAGCCGCAGCGCCCGCGGATCGGCGAGCCCGATGTCCTCGACCGCCATGCGCACCAGCCGGCGTCCGAGGTACAGCGGGTCTGCGCCCCCATCGAGCATGCGCGTGAGCCAGTAAAGCGCCGCATCCGGCGCGGAGCCGCGCACCGATTTATGCAGTGCCGAGATCTGGTCGTAGAAGGCGTCGCCGCCCTTGTCGAAGCGGCGCAGGTTCTGCGCCAGCGTGTCCTGCACGAACACCTCGTCCACGGCGGAGATATTTCGCGAAACGGCGGCATTGCCCAGCGCTTCGATCATGTTCAGCAACCGGCGCGCATCGCCGTCGGCTGCCCCGATGATGATTTCCTGCGCCTTCCCGGAAAAAGACAAGCCCGCATAGACCTTCTGAACCGCGCGGGAGAACAGCACCGCCAGTTCGTCTTCGCCAAGCGGCTTGAGCACGTACACCGCCGCCCGCGACAGCAACGCGCCGTTGACTTCGAAGGACGGATTTTCCGTGGTGGCGCCGATGAAGGTCACCAGCCCGCGCTCGACGAAAGGCAGGAAGGCGTCCTGCTGCGCCTTGTTGAAGCGATGCACCTCGTCGACGAACAGGATGGTCGCGCGCCCGGACTGCTGCAAGACATTCTCTGCCCGGGCGACGGCGTCGCGGATGTCCTTCACGCCCGAGAGCACCGCGGACAACGCCAGGAATTCGGCGTCGAAGGCTTTTGCCATCAGACGCGCCAGCGTGGTCTTGCCCACTCCCGGCGGACCCCACAGGATCATCGAGTGCAGCTTGCCGGATTCGTAAGCGACCCGCAGCGGCTTGCCCGGCCCCAGCAGATGCGTCTGCCCGACCACTTCGTCGAGCGTCCGCGGGCGCATCAGATCGGCGAGCGGCGCCGCCGGCTGCCTGGCTTCAAAAAGATCAGTCATACCCACCTCTCCCCAGCCCTCTCCCCCTTCAAAGGGCGGAGAGGGAGTCAGATCGTGCCTCTTTGAAGATTTTTCCGGACTATTCGACAGACCAGCTCAGTTCACAGGACCAACGAGGACAGACGCTCCTTCACCACTGGCAAGAATGCGAACCACAACAAAGTCACGGATCTCCAACAGAGCACATTGTCTCTCAACTCCCTCTCCGCCCGCTTGCGGGGGGAGAGGGTCGGGGAGAGGTGGGTGGTTTCTATTCGGTTACGACGTCGGCGCCGTCGGGGATGGTGAAAGTGTAGGTATCGGCGCGCGTGACGGGATTGCGCTCGAGCCTGGACAGCTTGATGGTGGTCTTCTGCCCGAAGTGGTCGTAGAGCTCCATGACTTCGAGCGTGTTCCTATAGAATCCCATTCGCACCTTGTCGAACAGGCTGTCCTCATCGTAGGGCTTGACTTCCAGCCAGTCCAGTTTGCCCTTCTTCCCGAGCGCGTTCAGCGAGAAATACTTCTCAATGTCGTCCGCGCCGGCGAGCAACGCCGCCGGGCTGCTGCCGAGGGCCTTGTCGAGTTTGCGTTGCGTGACCTGATTCAGATCCTTGTCGTAGATCCACAGTTTCTCGCCATCGCCGACGATCAGTTGCTCGTACGGCTTGCTGTAAGTCCAGCGGAATCTGCCGGGACGCTGAAACTGGACCGTGCCGCTCGTCTGCTGGGAGATCTGCCCGCTCGAGTCCGCCACGGTCTGGGTGAAGTTTGCGCGCGCCGAGCGCGTTCGTTCGATGAAGGCATGCAGTTTTTCGATCGGACCGGCGTGCGCGGGGACGGCGAGCAACCCGCTGAAAAGAAGCGCGATGATGAGGAATCCACGCCTCATCAGAATTGCCTCATCCGCTGCATATCGGTGATCCGCCCCCCGGTCAAGGTAAGCACGGTAGTGAGCGGGATGGCGCTGCCGGCGAAACGCAAGTCCACAGAACGGGACCTGGCATTTGCGGGCGGCGTATCGCCGTAGTGCACGCTGCCATTGCTGTCCACCCATTTATATACGTCGGCAATTGCGGCGGGCGCCAGTGCCAGGAATGCAACCAGTATCAGAAGTTTTCGCATGACCTCCTCCTTCGCCTCTCGCCTCTCGCCTCTCGCCTCTCGCCTCTCGCCTCACCCCGTTAGAAGTCCACATGACGAACTCGCGACACAGGACGCTTTTCGCGTGGACTTCTAACGGGGCTCACGCTTCCGTCCTCGACGGCACCAGCACGTCACGGTTGCCGTTGGGCTGCATGGTGGAAACCAGCCCGGCACGTTCCATTTGCTCGATCAGGCGCGCTGCCCGGTTATAGCCGACGCGCAGATGCCGCTGCACCAGTGAAATGGACGCCCGCCGCGACTTGAGCACGATTTCCACGGCCTGGTCGTAAAGCGGATCGGCTTCGCCTTCCGCCTCGCCCGTTGCAACGCCTTCTTCCGCGTCGGCCTCGCCACCTTCCAGAACGTCGTCGATGTACTGCGGTTGACCGCGCGATTTCAGGTAGTCCACCACTTTGTGTACTTCCTGGTCGGAGACGAACGCGCCGTGCACCCGCTGCGGATAACCGGTGCCCGGCGGCAGATACAGCATGTCGCCCTGCCCGAGGAGCTGTTCCGCGCCCATCTGGTCGAGGATGGTACGCGAGTCGACCTTGCTGGAGACCTGGAACGCGACCCGGGTCGGAATATTCGCCTTGATCAATCCGGTGATGACGTCCACCGACGGCCGCTGGGTCGCGAGAATGAGGTGTACGCCGGCTGCGCGGGCCTTCTGCGCCAAGCGCGCAATCAGCTCCTCGACTTTTTTGCCCACGACCATCATCAGGTCGGCGAGTTCGTCGATGACCACTACGATCAGGGGCAGCTCCGTCAGCGGCTCGGGATTTTCCGGCGTGATCGTGAACGGATTGGTCAGCGGCTTACCGGCCTTTTCCGCTTCCCTGATCTTCTGGTTGAATCCGGACAGGTTGCGCACGCCCAGCGTGGACATCAACCTGTAGCGGCGGTCCATTTCGCTGACGCACCAGTTGAGCGCGTGCGCGGCCTGTTTCATGTCGGTGACCACCGGCGCAAGCAGATGCGGAATGCCTTCGTATACCGACAGCTCGAGCATCTTCGGGTCCACCAGGATCAGCCGCACGTTCTTCGCCGGCGCCTTGTACACCAGAGACAGGATCATGGCATTGAGCGCCACCGACTTGCCCGACCCGGTGGTGCCCGCCACCAGCAGGTGCGGCATTCTGCCGAGGTCCACGACGATCGGATTGCCGGCGATGTCCTTGCCCAGCGCCAGCGTGAGCGCGGAACCCATCTCGGCGTACACCTTCGAACTGAGGATTTCCGAGAGCCGCACCACCTGCCGTTTCGGGTTCGGGATCTCAAGCCCCATGCAGGATTTGCCGGGAATGGTCTCGACCACGCGCACGCTCACCACCGATAGCGCGCGGGCCAGGTCCTTCACCAGGTTGACGATCTGGCTGCCCTTCACGCCCACCGCCGGCTCGATTTCGTAGCGTGTGATCACGGGCCCCGGTTGCGCGGCCACCACGTTCACCTCGATGCCGAAGTCGCCGAGCTTCTTCTCGATCAGCCTGGAGGTGTACTCCAGCGTCTCGGCAGCCAGCATTTCCGCGGCGGCAGGCGGCTCATCGAGCAGGTGCAAAGGGGGCAACGGGGAATCCGGCAGGTCTTCGAACAGCGGCTTCTGCTTTTCCTTAATGACGCGGTCGGACTTCGGTATTACGGTCCGGGGCGGCTCAATGCGGATCGGCTCGTGTTCCTCGAAGCGCTTGCGCTCGACTTCCACCAGCACTTCGCGCTCGACCACGGCCTGCTCGCCGGCTTTCTTGTCCTGGCGGGTCTGCCATTTCTCCACCAGGAAGGTATAAGCACCCTCGATCGCCGCGCCGAGCTTCTCGATGAAGGCGACCCAGGACATGCCGGCGCACAAAGACAATCCCACCCCGAACAGCACCAGCAGCAGCAGGGTGCTGCCGGTAAAGCCGAACCCCTTCGAGAACAATCCGCTCACCACGTCACCGAGCACGCCTCCCGGCGCGTGCGGCAACGACACCTTGAGCGTGTACAGGCGCAGCGATTCGAGCGCGCTGCTGGCGGTGATCAGGAGCAGGAAACCGCCGCACGCGACGGCCAGCGAGCGGCGGTCCATGTCCGGTACCTCGAGGCGGCGATAGCCCCAGACCACGCCGGCGAGCAGGAAGAACACCCACCACCACGCCGACAGCCCGAATACATAGAGCAGAATGTCGGCCATCCACGCGCCGGCCTTGCCCCCGGCATTGGCGACCAGCGAGCCGCTGCCCTGGTGCGACCAGCCCGGATCGGACTTGCGGTAGGTGAAAAGGACGAGAACCAGGTAGAGCGCCACGCCGACCAGGAGCAGCCACCAGGATTCCCGCAACAGGGCGGCGATGTTTGGAGGCAGCGGCTTGCGCAGTGGTTTTGGGGCTGCGGATTTGGACGCCGAAAGTGTTCGCAAGCAAATTACCTTTTCAGTTTCAAAGAATTATATCCCAGGGTCGCGCGCTCAACTAACCCCATTTTGCGCGCGTGGACACGAACTTCGCGCGGCTGCTACAGTCTTGCTATTTTTGCCTTTACCCCGATTTAACGCTGCCATGGCTCAAACAACAAAGCATTCCCGATTGTTCATTCTGGGTTCCGGTCCGGCCGGCTACACCGCCGCGATCTATGCGGCCCGCGCCAACCTCAAGCCGGTCCTGGTCACCGGCCTCGCTCAGGGTGGACAACTCATGACCACCACCGACGTGGACAACTGGCCCGCCGACGTCATGGGCGTGCAGGGACCGGAACTCATGGAACGCTTCCACAAGCACGCGGAACGCTTCAACACCGAGATCATCTTCGACCATATCCATTCGGTGAAGTTGGGCCAACGGCCGTTCCAGTTGATCGGCGATCAGGCAACTTATACATGCGATGCGCTGATCATCGCCACCGGCGCTTCGGCAAAGTACCTCGGTCTGCCCTCGGAGCAGGCTTACATGGGCAAGGGCGTATCGGCGTGCGCGACCTGCGACGGCTTTTTCTACAAGGGTCAGGACGTGGCCGTGATCGGCGGCGGCAACACCGCCGTCGAGGAAGCACTGTACCTGTCCAACATCGCCAAGTCCGTGACGGTGGTCCACCGTCGCGACAAGTTCCGCGCCGAGGCGATCCTGATCGACCGACTGATGGAGAAGGCGAGGTCCGGAAACGTCAGGATCGAGTGGAACCATACGCTGGACGAAGTGCTCGGCGACAAGAAGGGTGTCCACGGCGTGCGCATCAAGCCCACCCACGGCGACAAAGCCAGGGAGTTGCCGTTGCATGGGGTTTTCATCGCCATCGGCCACACCCCGAACACGCAGATCTTCCAGGGCCAGGTCGAGATGGTGAACGGCTACATCATCACCAAGGGCGGCGATCAGGGCAACGCCACCGCCACCAGCGTTCCCGGCGTGTTCGCCTCCGGCGACGTTCAGGACCATGTCTATCGCCAGGCCGTCACCAGCGCCGGCAGCGGCTGCATGGCCGCGCTCGACGCCGAGAAGTATTTCGAAGAACTGGGATCGAAAGCGTAAAACGCAAGATTAAGCGCGATCAACGCAAAGCACGCAGAGGACAAATTGAGAGAAGATCAAAGGCGACACGCGTTAAACGCAAAGGCCGCAAAGGTACGCGAGGGAAAGGCAGAGAGAGTGATCAGCGTGTGTCGATAACCAGTGACTTGTCCCAAGCCACGATCATTCCGGGTCCCGACCCCCGGGGGTAACTTCCAAACTTTGCTGTGGGTTTCCTTTGCGTACCTTTGCGTACCCCTCAAGGGGGTATTGAAATGAATCCTTTGCGTTGAAAGGTCTTTTAGACTCGATATGCCCAAGCGCCCCGTCATTCCGGAACCACCGGCCGAGGAACCCGCGGACGACGAGGCGTTGCTGCGCGAAGCGCT
>JBGQGT010000091.1:0-7910 GCA_041497595.1 Gammaproteobacteria bacterium | reverse complement strand
TCGATGCCGAAGCGCGGCAGCGTGTACTGCAGAAGATTATGCGAGCCGCCGTAGAGCGAGCGCGAGGCGACGATGTGCGACCCGGCGCCCATCAGCGTCGCGATGGCGAGATGCATGGCTGCCTGGCCGCTGGCGGTGGCGATCGCGCCGACCCCGCCCTCGAGCGCCGAGACGCGTTCTTCCAGCACCGCGTTGGTGGGGTTGGAGATGCGCGTGTAAACGTGTCCGGCACGCTCCATGTTGAACAGCGACGCCGCATGGTCGGTGTCCTTGAACACGTAGGACGTGGTGAAGTACACCGGCGGGGCGCGCGCCCCGAATTGAGGGTCGGGCTGCTGCCCTGCATGCAGGCTGAGCGTGTCGAATTGATAGGTCTTCGGTCCCGGCATGGTCTTACCCGTTCTTAAAGGCGCGCGAGAAGCAAATCAACTTCTTCGACGCAAAGACGCAAAGGCGCAAAGGAAATGAAATGTAAATAAGTGCCGAGGGAAGCCAAGGAGATCACCAGATTGCGTGCGCATCAACTCTGCCTGACATCATGCTCCGTACTTCTATTCTTTCCGCGCATTGGCTTGGTTTTCTTCGCGTCTTTGCGCCTTTGCGTCGATAGTTCTTGAATTCAATAAAAAGCGCCACGGGCGGTGACGGGCCAGACGGACTCGACCTTGTCGCCGCGCACGCCCACGATCCAGTCGTAGAGATTCACCGTCGGGTCGCAGTGGCCGGGAATCAGCCGGATCTTGTCGCCGACCTTGAGCTTCGTCTCCGCCGGCAGGCGCAGCACACCGTGTTCGTCCGAAGCCCGGAGAAATTCCACGCCCGGCAGGTCGGCGACCAGCGGCATTCCCGAATCCACGGACAATGCCTTCAGTCCGGCGTCCACGACCGCGCGCTCGGCAACCGCGTGGCTCATGACCGTGGTCCATACGAACAGGCTTTGCTCGAAGTAGCGCAGCGGCTTGCCGTCCTCGTCGAGGTTACGGTTGTAGTCGGCATCCATGAAGATGTAGGAGCCGGGCTGGATCTCATTGTAGATGCCGCTGCCAGCCTCGTGCAGATACGTCCCGGTGCCGGCGCCGGTGATGATTTCGGGCTTGATGCCGTACTCGTGCAGCATCTCCAGGGTCATGCGCACCTGTTGCGCCGCCTTGGAGATTGCGTTGCGCCGTTCCGCCGGCGTACGCGCGTGCTGCGCGGCACCCTGGTAGGCGTGCAGGCCGGCGAAACGCAGGTTCTTCGATGCGGTGATGCGGTTTGCCAGTTCGACCACCGGCTGCCCCGGATTGACGCCGCAGCGGTTCGCTCCGACGTTGACCTCGATGAGAACGTCCAGGGTGGCGCCCGCGGCGCGCGCCGCGGCATCGAGATCGGCGACGTTCTGCGCATCGTCCACGCAGACGCTCACCCTGGCGCGTTTCCCCAGCGCCGCCAGGCGCGAGAGTTTGCCCGCGCCGACGACTTCGTTGCTGACCATGACGTTCATCACGCCGCCTTCGAACATGGCCTGGGCTTCGGAAACCTTCTGGCAGCAGACGCCGACGGCGCCGTGTGCCATCTGCCGAAGCGCGATTTCCGGGCATTTGTGGGATTTGGCGTGCGGACGCACGCGCACCTTGAACCCGGCCAGGGATTGATCGAGGCGGTCGAGATTGCGCTCGAATGCTTCCAGATCGAGCAGCAGCGCCGGCGTGTCCACGTCGGCAAGCTGCATACCGGTCCGGGCCGGCGGGGGCAGGCGCGTCACTCAGCGCCCCGTCATGCAATCGGTGCGCATGACATTGCCGGCCGATTCCACGGTCCAGCTGCGTCCATACGAACCGAACACCAGATCCACGATTGCGGTGAGGTTCTTCTTCTCCACCGGGTCGTTGTAAGTGCGCTTTCCCAGCGCGGCGAGAGCCTGTTCCCGCGTCCGCCCCTCCTTGCGCCAGGACATGGCTTCCGAGGCGAAACTCGCGATGTCGTCGCAGGTCATGGTACCGAGCGGATAAGCGGCCTGAACGCCGGTGGAGATTGCAAGCAGGCCGAGCGGCAGAAATTTCAACATGGAGACGCTCCCGAAGAAGTCAGGGGGTAGAATTTCCTGGCAGGCGCATCGGATGCGATGCGAATGCGCCATTTTAGGGTTTTGGCCAGGGGATTGCCATGCTGAGTCATTGCAACAGCTCGAGCAGGTTTGCGATGCCGCGCAAGTTCGCCTTCATCTTGCTGGCGGCGTTGTTGGTCGCGGGTGAGGCGCTCGCGCAGGAACCCGTAGGTGAACTGCGGCAGCGCGCGCTGGCGGACCTGCAGCAAAAGGATGCGCAAACCCGTGCCGGCGCCTGTGCCGTGCTCGCCGAACTGGGAACGCCGGCTGATTTGCCGTTGTTGATGGCTGCACTGTACGATCCGGACGCGAGGGTGCGGCAAGCCGCGGAAGGGGCGATCTGGCAGGTATGGAGCCGCTCAGGAGACCAGGCCACCGACCGGCTGTTCGAGCGCGGGCTGGCGCAAATGCAAAGCGGAGATTTGCCGGCCGCCGTTGAAACGTTCAGCCGGGTGATCGGCATGAAGCCGGACTTCGCCGAGGGTTGGAACAAGCGGGCGACGGTTTACTTCCTGCTTGGGGAGGATGATTTTTCGCTGAAGGATTGCGCCGAAGTGCTCAAAAGGAATCCGCAGCATTTCGGAGTACTCTCCGGCTACGGGCAGATCTACGTGCGCAAGGGCGACCTGGAGCGCGCGCTCGACTACTTTCGACGCGCGCTCACCATCAATCCGAACATGGAAGGCGTGCGCAACTCCATCGAGCTGATCGAGAAAGCGCTGGTCGAACGCCGCCGGAAGTTTATTTAGTAAAGGAAGGGTCCGTTGCCGAATTTGATGCGCGTCGCAGCGCGGTTGCTGGCCGCGTCCTTTTGCGCCTGCGTTGCCGCGGCCGACTGGGGGCCGCTGTCCCGCGCACAGGCGCTCGATCAGGCCAAGAGCGGCCAGATCGACAAGCGCCGCCTGGCATACGGGCGGCTGGCAGAAGTCGGCATCCCGGATGACGTGCCGGTGCTGCTTGCCGCGCTTTGGGACGACGAGGAATTGATCCGCGGCATGGCCGAGCAGGCGCTGTGGGGAATCTGGATGCGCACCGACGATCCGGCCGCCGATCCGATGTTCCAGACCGGAATTCAACTGCTGACCGAGGACAAGCCGGCGCAGGCTCTGGAAATGTTCAACAAGGTAATCGCGCTGAAACCCGAGTTCGCCGAAGCGTGGAACCGCCGCGGCGATGCCTACCAGTTTATGGGCGATGAGGAGCGGGCGCTGGCCGACTACGAACGCGTCGTGCGGCTTAATCCCTACCACTTCGGCACGCTGGAAAGCTGTGGCCAGATCTGGCTGGAACGCGGCAACTACCGCCAGGCAGCCGAATACTTCCGGCGGGCGCTGGAAATCAATCCGAACCTGTGGAACGTCGCGGAAATACTCCAGCGGCTGGAGAAGTCGCTGGAGAACGACAGGATTTGAAGGCCGTGACGACGTGACGAACGTGACGACGTGACGATGCAATACCCAAGATCTTCAACGCAAAGGACGCAAAGGGGAAAAGAAAGGTACGCAAAGGCGGACTAAAAAAATCAAAGCCGTTACTTCTTCGCAATCGTGGTATTTGTCACGTTCGTCACGTTCGTCACGGCTTCTTCGCCTTTTTCTTCACCGGCAGCTTGATTCCCGACAGCGCCTGGTAAACCTTCACCACCGCGGAGTCGTCCTCGTAGCCGAACCCGGCGCCGGCCGCGCCGAGGAACATCTGGTGCGCGGCCGCAGTGAGCGGCAGGGGAAAGGTCATCTTCTTCGCCGAATCCAGCACGATGCCGAGGTCCTTGACGAAAATATTTACGGCCGACAGCGGCGTGTAGTCGCCCGAGATGATGTGCGGCACGCGGTTCTGGAACATCCATGAGGAACCGGCGCTGTTGGAGATGACTTCGTAGAGCACCTGCGGATCGGCGCCGGCGCGGATGCCGAGCGCCATCGCCTCCGCCGAGGCGGCGATGTGCACCCCGGCGAGCAGCTGGTTGATCATCTTCACCTTGGAGCCCATTCCCGGCGCATCGCCGAGCCGGTAGACCTTGGCGGCGATCGCGCCCAGAACGGCGTCAGCGTTCCTGAACGCTTCCTTTGCGCCCGAAGCCATGATCGAGAGCTCGCCCTTGGCGGCGCGCGCGGCGCCGCCGGATACCGGAGCGTCGATCATGAGGATGCCCTTGGCGCGCAGCCGCTCGCCGAGATCCGTGGCGAAATCCGGCGCGACCGTGCTGCTGGCGATGACCACCGAGCCGCTCGCCAGCGTCCCAGCCGCGCCGTCCCTGCCGAACAACACGTCGCTGGTCTGGTCGGCGTTCACCACCAGAATGATGACCACTTCGGCGTGGCGGCCGACCGCGGCCGGGTTCGCAGCGGCAACGCCGCCTTCCTTGGCGAATGCTTTCGACACTTCCGGCCGAACGTCGCAGGCGTGCACTTCGAAGCCCTTCTTGAGCAGCGTGCGGGCTACGCCGATGCCCATCGATCCCAGACCGATCACGCCCACCGCCCGTTTTTTCCTGGCCGCCATTTGCTCGCTCCCCGTGTGTCGAATGTTTTGCTTCGCTGTTAAACTCCAGCGGGTTTCTTGTCCTGAATGGAAGGATGAATTCGAATATGGTCTGCTATGCCGCGTGTGCGTTGATAATCACCGCCTGTCACGGCAATCCTCATTATAATCCGATGAAAACCCACCACACCCGCGACGGAGCGCTTCTTCCTGATGAAGCACGGCGGGACCGGCGGGCTGGAATTTCTTCTCGCCGAATCCGGTTATGAGGCCGCACAGCCAAAACGGGCTTCCGCCCGCTGATCCGGGGCAGGGCGCCGCACCCGACCTCGGCGCGCTCGCGGCTCGTATCCGTGATTGGGGCAGCGAGCTTGGCTTTCAGCAGGTCGGTATTGCCGACTGCGAAATCGGCGAGGCCGAGACCCGGCTGATGGAATGGCTGGCGCGCGGCTGGCACGGCGACATGGACTACATGGCCGCACACGGCACGCGGCGCAGCCGCCCGGGCGAACTGGTGCCCGGCACCTTGCGGGTGATCTCGGTGCGCATGAACTACTTCCCGCAGGAAGCGCGCGATTCCTGGGAGGTCATCAACGACGGCAGCAGCGCCTACGTGGCGCGCTATGCCGTCGGGCGCGATTACCATAAGGTGCTGCGCGGCCGATTGCAGAAACTTTGCGACCGCATCGCCGAGTATTTAAAGCGCGCGGACACGTTGACCTCGGAGTCGGCGAGGCAGTTCTCCTACCGTGTCTTTACCGACAGCGCGCCGGTCATGGAAGTCGAGCTGGCGGCCAAGGCGGGCATCGGCTGGCGCGGCAAGCACACCCTGCTGCTCAATCGCGAGGCCGGCTCATGGTTTTTCCTCGGCGAGATCTACACCGATCTGCCGTTGCCGGTGGATGAGCCGCAGCCGGATCACTGCGGCACCTGCCGGCGCTGCATCGACGTCTGTCCGACCGGGGCGATCGTCGCTCCCTATCAACTCGACGCGCGCCGCTGCATTTCCTACCTCACCATCGAGCACAAGGGCGAGATCCCGGAGGAGCTGCGCCCCTTGATGGGCAACCGCATTTACGGCTGCGACGATTGCCAACTGGTCTGTCCGTGGAATCGGTTTGCCCAGAAGGCGGACGTCGAAGATTTTTCGGTTCGCAACCGCCTCGATGCAGCGGCCCTGACGGAACTGTTTGCCTGGAGCGAAGAAGAATTCGAGCGGCGGCTGGAAGGCAGCGCCATCCGCAGGATCGGCCACGAGCGCTGGCTGCGCAATCTGGCGGTGGGTCTGGGCAACGCACCGACTTCGGACGCGGTGGTGGCGGCGCTCGAAGCGCGGCGCGACCACCCATCGGCGCTGGTTAGAAGCCACGTGGCGTGGGCGCTGAAGAGGCACACCCCCTCTCCCCGGCCCTCTACCCCTCAAGGGGGTACTGAGATGAGTCCCGCGAGGGGAGAGGGAGAATAAACGACGCCACACGCCGTATCACACAACAATGTGGAGAAACTTGGAACTTCTTCTTCAGAGAGCGTCGTGGGTGAATTGGGAAGGCACAAGCCGTGATCACGCAAAGATCAGCGGGAATTTGAAACTCCCTCTCCCCTTGTGGGAGAGGGGCGGGGAGAGGGGGAAGTAGGGGAGAGGGTGTTGAGATTACCTCCGACTTCGTCTATAAAGTTGCCCTCACGCAGGGATGGCCTGCGTCGCCAGATCAAGGAGTGAAATCTAAATTGACCGGCTACAAAAAGTATGCGGTTTTCGAAGGGAGGATGCTGATCGTCGGTTTCGGGTCAGTAGGCCAGGGCTCGCTGCCGCTGATCCTGCGCCATATCGACATCAAGCCCGAGCAGATCACCATCATCACTGCCAACGCTTTCGGCCGCCAGATTGCCGGCAGCCTCGGCGTCAAGTTCATCGTCGAGCCGATCAAGCGCGAGTCCTACGTCGCCCAGTACGACAAGTACCTGGGCCCAGGCGACTTCCTGGTCAACGCCTCCTACGACGTCAACAGCCTCGACACCATCGAGTACTGCCGGCGGCGCGGGATTCTCTACATCGACGCCTGCATCGAACCTTGGCCCGGCGGGCACAACAACACCAGCGTCCCGGCCGACCGTCGCTCCAACTACGCCTACCGCGAGGCGGCGCTGGACCTGCGCAGGAAACACCCCAAGGGCCCGGTCTGCGTGTTGATGCACGGCGCCAACCCCGGCCTGGTCTCGCACATGCTCAAGCAGGCGCTGCTCAACCTCGCCAAGGATGTCGGGGAGAAAACGCCGGTGCCGAAAACCCGCGAGCAGTGGGCGCAGCTCGCGCAACGGCTCAACGTCAAGGTCATCCATATCGCCGAGCGCGACAGCCAGGTGAGCCCGCGCCGCAAACAGCGCGACGAGTTCGTCAACACGTGGTCGAGCGAAGCCTTTGCCGGCGAGTCGCTGCAGCCGGCAGAGCTCGGCTGGGGTACGCATGAGAAGAACTGGCCGCACGACGCACGCAAGTTCGATTTCGGCTGCGGCGCCGCGATTTATCTGGAACGCACCGGCGCGTCCACGCGGGTCCGCACCTGGACGCCGCTGGAGGGCCCGATGCTCGGCTTCCTGATCTCCCACGGCGAATCCACTACGATTCCCGATTATTTCACGGTGCACAAGAAGGGCAAGGCGGTGTACCGGCCGACCTGCCACTACTCGTATCATCCGTGCGACGACGCGGTGCTGTCGATGCACGAGTACATCGGCAACAACTACCGGTTTCCGCCGCGCTACCGGCTGCTGCGCGACGAGATTTCCGACGGCATGGACGAACTGGGTGTGTTGCTGATGGGGCACAAGAAGGGCGCCTACTGGTACGGCTCGCAGCTCACCATTGAGGAGGCGCGCAAGCTCTGTCCGTACAACAACGCCACCAGCCTGCAGGTCAATATCGGCTATGCGTCGGCGATCATCTGGGCCATCAACAATCCCGATGCCGGCATCGTCGAGCCCGACGAGTTGCCGTACAAGACCATGATGCAGATCTGCAAGCCCTACCTCGGCAGGGTCGTGGGCGTGTACACCGACTGGACGCCGCTGGAAGGGCGTGGAGTGCTCTATCCGGAAGACGTGGATGCGTCCGACCCGTGGCAGTTCAAGAATTTTAGGGTGGTCTGAAAAATAGGGACGAGGAACGAGTGAAAGTCAAAGTCTCGAAATTATTTTAACCCTCGTCCCTCGCCCCTGAAGATTTCTAGAGATAGCGCTGCCAAACCCTATTCTTTACTTCTTATAGCGGCTGGCGCAGTACACCGGCGAATGGCGCACCAACGTCTCCTCGCTCTTGCCATTGGCCCAGTGCAACAAGGAATAC
>JBGQGT010000090.1:0-8000 GCA_041497595.1 Gammaproteobacteria bacterium | reverse complement strand
AATAACGCTCATGCGCCTCCGTATTGTTTTTCGTCAGTTGAGAGAACAGCTTTCCAGGGCCGAGGACGAGGCGGACGAAAAAGCCGAATCCGGCCTCGAGCTGACTGCCCACAAGGCAGAAGGCAAAACGAATAGCGAGGGGCTGCTTGCTTGCCGGCCGGGTCGCGAACGCACCGGGCCTTTCTTCTTGTCCCTGCCTTTCCCGTGTCACCTGCCTGCTGTACGCTTCATGATGGTCGATCACCGCAAAAAGAAGTCCGGGAGGATCATGGGCAAAGCAAAGAAACCCGAGGAATTGCGCAGTCACCGCTGGTTCGGGCCGCAAGACCTGCGCTCTTTCGGCCACCGCTCGCGCGCCCTGCAAATGGGCTACACGCACGAGGACTACAAGGGCAAACCGGTCATCGCGATCGTCAATACCTGGAGCGACGTCAACCACTGCCATTCGCACCTGCGCGAGCGTGCACAGGAAGTGAAGCGCGGCGTGTGGCAGGCGGGCGGCTTCCCGCTGGAGATGCCGGCGATCTCCCTGGCGGAGGTGTTCCAGAAACCCACCACCATGATGTACCGCAACTTGCTGGCGATGGAAACCGAGGAGTTGCTGCGCTCCTACCCGGTGGACGGCTGCGTGCTGATGGGCGGCTGCGACAAGACCACCCCCGGCCTGCTGATGGGCGCGATCAGCATGAACCTGCCGGCGATCTACGTTCCCGCCGGACCGATGCTGCGCGGCAACTGGCAGGGGAAGACTCTCGGTTCCGGATCGGACGTGTGGAAATACTGGGACGAATTGCGCGCCGGCAACATCACCGATCGCGACTGGCGTGAGATCGAGGAAGGCATTTCGCGTTCCCCCGGCACCTGCATGACCATGGGCACGGCTTCCACGATGACCAGCGTAGCGGAGGCGCTGGGGTTCAGCCTGCCCAACGCTTCGTCGATTCCCGCGGTCGATTCCAACCACGGCCGTATGGCCGAGTACAGCGGCAGGCGCATCGTCGAGATGGTGTGGGAGGACCTGAAACCGCGCGACATCCTCAGCGACAAGTCCTTCGACAACGCGATCAAGGTGCTGATGGCGCTCGGCGGCTCGACTAACGGACTGATCCATGTGATTGCAATGGCCGGCCGCGCCGGCATTCACATTCCGCTCGAGCGCTTCGAGGAAGTTGGCCGTCACGCACCCTACCTGGTCAACATGCGGCCGTCGGGCAAGTACCTGATGGAGGATTTCTATTACGCCGGCGGCCTGGTCGGGATGCTGGAAGGCATGCGCAAGCTGCTCGATACGGACGTGCTCACCTGCACCGGCAAGACGCTCGGCGAAAACATCGCCGGAGCGAAGATCCACGACCCCGACGTGATCCGCACGCCGGAAAATCCCATGCAAGCCGAAGGCGGGCTGGTGGTGCTGCGCGGCAACCTCGCACCGGACGGCGCGGTGATCAAGTCCACCGCCGCGGACCCGAAGCTGCTGAAACACGCCGGCCGCGCCATGGTGTTCGACGACTACAACGACATGGTGGCGCGCCTCGATGATCCGAATCTCGACGTGGACGCCGACTCGGTGCTGGTGCTGCGCAACGCCGGACCGCTCGGCGGACCGGGCATGCCCGAGTGGGGCATGCTGCCGATCCCGAAAAGACTGCTCAAGCAGGGCGTGCGCGACATGGTGCGCATTTCCGACGCGCGCATGAGCGGCACCAGCTACGGCACCTGCGTGTTGCACGTCGCGCCGGAATCCTGGGTGGGCGGTCCGCTGGCGCTGGTGAAAACCGGAGACATCATCGACCTCGACGTGCCGCGGAGGAAGCTCACGCTGAAGGTGAGCGAAGAGGAACTGGCGAAACGCCGCGCCGCGTGGAAACCCAACCCGCCGAAGTTCCAGCGCGGCTACGGCAAGATTTTCGCGGAGCACATCAAGCAGGCCAACCTCGGCTGCGACTTCGATTTCCTGGAAGGCATCGCGCCGACACCCGAGCCCGAGATTCACTGATTCCGTGACTCCAGTCCGCCTCCTCGCCTTGTCGCTGCTGATGCTGGCTGCCACCGGCTGCGCAGCCCGCGCTGAACCTCGCGAGAAAATTGAACCACCGACGCACGCATTTGAAATCCGGCCCGGCGACGCGAGCATCAAGGTGACTTGCTACGGCGACACCGGCGGTCTCGATATGGGTGAATTGCACGACTGGATATCGGAGTCGGCCGCCGCGGTCAGCGTTTACTACGGGCGATTCCCGGTTAAGCGAGTTCGCATCGCGGTGGACGCACTCGAGGGCCGTGGTGCGCAGTCGGGAACGACCTACGCCTACAACGGCGCGCTTATCCGCGTCGGCGTGGGCCGGTTCAGCAGCCTCGCCGATCTGAAGCGCGACTGGATCATGACCCACGAAATGGTTCATCTCGGATTTCCGCAACTTGGCGAGCGGCACGCGTGGGTGGAAGAAGGGCTGGCGACTTACGTCGAGCCGATCGCGCGCGCCCAGGCGGGCCAGCTGAGCGAGGAAAAAGTATGGCACGACATGGTCGAGGGTCTGCCGCATGGACTGCCGGCAGCCGGCGACCTGGGACTGGACCACACCCACACCTGGGGCCGAACTTACTGGGGTGGCGCGCTGTTTTTCCTTCTCGCCGACCTGCGCATCCGCGAGCAGACATCGAATCGCTTCGGTCTGCAGGATGCGCTGCGGACAATCCTGAACCAGGGCGGCAACAATGAAGCGAACTGGGAAGTACGGCGCACGTTCGAAATCGGCGATGCCGCCACTGGAACGAAAGTACTCGCAGATCTTTACGACGAAATGCGCGCCGCGCCGGTCGCGCCCGATCTAGGAGAGCTATGGAAACGTCTCGGCGTACACATGCAGGCCGGCCGTGTGACTTTTGACGAGCGCGCGCCGCTTGCCGGTATCCGGCGCGCGATCACGGCGAAACCGTTCTCCGGCTAGGCGCTCTTGCCGGGTTCGGGGTGGATGTTATCCACCCAGTGCACTTCTTCCGGTTTCTCGACCACGGGTATGTCGAGGTTCACAACCACCGGCTCCTGGCCGCTGCGGCACAGCACGCAGGACAGCGGCTCGGTCTCGGAGGCGTTGATCTCCTGGTGCGGAACGTAAGGCGGCACGTGGATGAAATCGCCGGGTCCGGCCTCGGCGACGAACTCGAGCTGGTCGCCCCAGCGCATCCGCGCCTTGCCGCTGACGACATAGATGACGCTTTCCACCGGGCCATGGTGATGGGCGCCGGTCTTGGCTTTGGGATGGATGACCACGGTGCCGGCCCACAGCTTCTCGGCGCCGCAGCGCGCGTAGGTGATCGCGGCGGCACGGTTCATCCCCGGCGTCTGCGCGGTGTTGGTGTCGAGTTGGGAACCCTTGACGATGCGGATGCCGTGATACTTCCACTTCGATTCGGCCATTTTCCTTTCCCTTCTCACCTTAGCTGCAGCAGGGCCAGCAGCAACACGGTCGGGATGATGGTGTTCACCAGAGACAGCACGAACAGATTACGCGGGCCTTTCTCGTTCGATACGGCATGAAGGAACGCGGTGGCCCCCGATACCGCGACCACCAGCCCTCCGATTGCATAGAGCACGGAAAAAATCTGGAACTCTCCCTGGCGCTGGAAATAGGGCACGAGATTGAGCTGCCAGGTCAGGTAAGCGATCAAACCCAGGTTGGCAAGCAGGGGCAGGTAATAGAGAAGAAACCGCCTGGGATTCAGCTTCACCGCTTCCATTCCTCCAATGACATCTGCAACACGCGCGCAACGTGCAGCGCCTTCTTGCGCGCGCCGTCGTGAATCTGGTGCCGGCAACTCGTGCCGTCTGCGACGACGATCGTATCCGGGCCTGCTTTTCTGACTGCCGGGAGCAGCGAATGTTCAGCCATCTTCATGCTCATCCCGAAATGTTCGGCCTCGTAGCCGAAACTGCCGGCCATGCCGCAGCAGCCGGAATCCACCGTCTGCACTATCAGGCCGGGGATCATGCCCAGGACCTTGCGTACCGCGGGCATGGCGTCGAAGGCCTTCTGGTGGCAGTGTCCGTGCAGGAGGGCGGTCTGCGCCCGTAGCGGCGCCAGGTCCAGCCTGAGGCGCCCGGCGTCCGCTTCGCCGGCGAGAAACTCCTCGAACAGCAACGCGCGCGCGGCGGTCGGCCCGATTTCACCGTCCAGTCCCATCACCAGGTACTCGTCGCGCAGCGTCAGCAGGCACGAAGGCTCGAGCCCGACGATGGGCACGCCGCGGTCGACAAAGGGACGCAGCGCGTCGAGCATGCGCTGCGCCTCGACCCTCGCCTGGTCCACCAGGCCGGCGGCGAGAAATGTGCGGCCACAACAAAGCGGGCGACCGCCGTCGCGCGGCGCAGCGATTTCGACCTTGTAACCCGCGGCTGCCAGCACGTCCAGCGCGGCACGGACATTTTCGGGTTCGAAGTAACGATTGAATGTATCTACCAGCAAAACCACCACCTCTCCCCGGCCCTCTCCCCCTGAAGGCGGAGAGGGAGTCAGAAACAACCGGCCAGTCCACCGAGGTAGGCTTCGTTGTGCGCTAAGACCAAGCAATTTCTCGGTCAACCATGGCAGTCCGGGAATCGCGTCGCGCAGATTCAGCAACGGTGCAAACCTTGAAGCAAGAGGAGCGTAACGCGGCAGCCACGCAATCAGCTTCTGCCGCAGGTTGAGGCCGTGGCGCTGGTTGTACTGATGCAGAAACTCGATCTTCATGCGCGCCATGTCCACGCCGGTGGGACATTCGCGCTTGCAGCCCTTGCAGCTGACGCACAGCGCCATGGTTTCGCGCATCGCGTCCGAGGTCAGTGCGTCCGGGCCGAGCTGTCCGGAAATCGCCAGCCGCAGCGTGTTGGCACGGCCGCGGGTCAGGTGCTGCTCATCGCGCGTCACGCGGAACGACGGGCACATGGTGCCGGCGTCGAACTTGCGGCAGTGGCCGTTGTTATTGCACATTTCCACCGCCGGACCGAAACCGCCCCAATCCGACCAGTCGAGCGCGGTGTCCAGCCTATCGACCCGGTAACCGGGCTTGTAACGGAACAGCGAACGGTCGTCCATCTTCGCCGGCCGCACGATCTTGCCCGGATTCATCAGGCCCTTCGGATCGAAGAGGTCCTTGATCTGCGTCAGCGCGGCGCCCAGTCGCTGCCCGAGCATGGGCTCGATCCACTCGGAGCGCACCAGTCCATCGCCGTGCTCGCCCGAGTAGGCGCCTTTGAACTCCCTGACCATGGCGCAGGCTTCTTCCGCGATCGCACGCATCTTTTCCGCGCCATCGCGCCGCATATCCAGTATCGGGCGCACGTGCAGCGTGCCTACCGACGCATGCGCGTACCAGGTGCCGTGGGTGCCATGCTTCGCAAAGATTTTCGTCAACCTGTCGGTGTACTCCGCGAGGTGTTCGAGCGGCACCGCACAGTCCTCGATGAAGGACACCGGTTTTCCGTCGCCCTTCATCGACATCATGATGTTGAGCCCGGCCTTGCGCACCTCCCAAATGTCCTTCTGCAGCGCCGCGTCCGTGATCTCCACCACGGCCCCGGGATGCCCGAGATCGCCCATCATCTGCGTCAGGTGCTGAAGTTTTGCGATCTGCGCGCTTCTGTCCTCGCCCGCGAATTCCACCAGCAGAATGGCCTCGGGTTCACCCTTGAGAAAACTTGCGACGATCGGGCGGAACGCGGCGTTGCCGCGCGCCAGATCGATCATGGTGCGGTCCACCAGTTCGACTGCGTCGGGGTCGAGCGTGACGATACGCCGGGTCAGGTCCATGGCCTGGTAAAAGCTGGCGAAATGCACTACGCCGAGGACCCTGTGCGGGGGGATCGGCGAGAGCTTCAGCGTCACGCGCTTCGAGAATGCCAGCGTGCCTTCCGAGCCGACCAGCAGGTGCGCGAGATTGTGCGCAGCCGGGTTCGATTCACTGCCCGGCAGCACCATATCGAGGTTATAGCCCTGCACCCGGCGCAGCACCTTGGGCCAGCGCGCTTCGATCTCGTCGGCTTCGCGCCGCGCGATGGCATGGATCTTCGCCACCAGGGCGCGATACGCGGAAGTTGCGGCCGCGAGCGCGTCGCTCGGACCGAAATGGAACTCGTCACCGCCCGAGAGCCAGGCATCCACGCCCAGCACGTTATGCACCATGTTGCCGTAGCGGATGGAGCGCGAGCCGCAGGAGTTATTGCCGGTCATTCCGCCTATGGTGGCTTGCGCGGAGGTGGACACGTCCACCGGGAACCAGAGCTGGTGCGGACGCAGGAAGGCATTGAGCTGGTCGAGCACCATGCCCGGTTGTACCGTCACTTCGCGCCGCTCGGCGTCGAACTCGACAACGGCGTTCAGGCTTTTGGAGCAGTCGATGATCAGCGCCGCGCCGACGCTCTGTCCGCACTGCGAGGTTCCGGCACCGCGCGGCAGGATCGGCGCGCCTTCCTCGGCTGCGATCTGCAGCGCGATACGAGCAGCCTCCTCGGTGCGCGGCACGACCACCCCGACCGGCTCGATCTGGTAGATCGAGGCATCGGTACTGTAGCGGCCGCGCGAGAACGCGTCGAACAGCACCTCGCCGTCCACTTCGCGCTGCAGGCGCCGCGCCAGCACGCTGGGGGAACGCCGTGCGGGGCCTACGGAAATCGGAGCGGCGGGCGCATTCACTGGTTGGCAGGTCTCGCAATGGAAACAGCACGAATGATACCGCGAGGCCCCCAGGGAAGCTTGAGACCGGGGTGGAAAGTGAGTAGGCTCGAAGTTTACTTCAGGGTGTGCTGATGACGTATCGCAGCGGACGCCATTTCCTACAGATCCCGGGACCCACCAACGTTCCCGACCGCGTATTGCGCGCGATCGATCGGCCGACCATCGACCATCGCGGACCGGAGTTCGCTGCGCTCGGCCACGAGGTGCTCGACGGACTCAAGCAGGTATTCAGGACCACCGGCCACGTCATCATCTATCCGGCCTCGGGCACTGGTGCATGGGAAGCCGCGCTGGTGAACACGCTCTCTCCCGGGGATCGCGTGCTGATGGTCGAGACCGGCCAGTTCGCCGCGCTGTGGCAGAAGCTGGCGACACGACTGGGACTCAGCGTGGACTTCATCCCGGGCGACTGGCGCCACGGCGTGGATCCCGTGGTGATCGAACAACGGCTTACGGAGGATCGCGACCACGGCATCAAGGCCGTATGCGTGGTCCACAACGAAACATCGACCGGGGTGACCAGCCGCATTCCGCTGGTGCGCAAGGCGATGGATCGCGCCGCGCATCCCGCGCTGCTGATGGTGGATACCATATCGTCGCTGGCGTCGATCGACTACCGCCACGACGAATGGGGTGTGGATGTCACGGTGGCAGGCTCGCAGAAAGGCCTGATGCTGCCGCCCGGACTTTCCTTCAACGCCGTCGGCGCCAAGGCGCTTGCGGCGTCCAGAAAAGCGGCGCTGCCGCGCTCCTACTGGAGTTGGGACGAGATGCTCGGGCCGAACCGCTCGGGTTTCTTCCCCTATACCCCGGCCACCAATCTGCTCTATGGACTGCGCGAGGCGCTGCACATGTTGATGGAGGAAGGCCTGGAAAGCGTATTCGCGCGCCACGCGCGCCACGGCGAAGCCACGCGCCGTGCGGTGCGCGCCTGGGGCCTGGAAATCCTGTGCGCGAATCCCGACGAATACAGCAATTCACTCACTGCGGTGTTGCTGCCCGCCGGCCATGACGCCGACAAGGTGCGGGAAATCGTCCTCGAGCGCTTCGACATGTCGCTCGGCACAGGGCTGGGAAAGATGCAGGGAAAGATGTTTCGCATCGGTCATCTCGGCGACTTCAACGACCTGACGCTCGCCGGCACGCTGTGCGGAGTGGAAATGGGCCTGGGACTCGCCGGCGTGCCGATTCGCAGGGAAGGGGTAGCCGCCGCACTCGATTTCCTGGCGGGCGCACCGGCTGCGCGGCCGGCCGTACGGCTTGCGAAAGGCTGATCGCCGGCACGTT
>JBGQGT010000089.1:0-8046 GCA_041497595.1 Gammaproteobacteria bacterium | reverse complement strand
GCGACTGCCCGGCCAGCTTCGGAATGTATTATCGCATCGGAAAGCCGGGGTCCCCGGACTTTAGTTGCGGCATGACTTTGATCCGCTGCGCGGCTAAAAGTCAGCCTTCACAGCAACATCGCTTGCAGCCGCCGTGCCGACGGCCTCCCGCGAAGTTGTCCTCTGCGCAAGCGAATTGCGCAGCGACTGCCCAGGATATCGAGAGAGGAAAGATCCTGAGGAGGGTCGATGTGCCGTTCAACCGGTCCCGGGAGATCGTGGATCCGGTCCGGCGGCGGCACCCGGAAGCCGTGTCCGGAGGTACGGAGCCGACCATACCGGCGTTTCCCTGATCGTTTCCATTGGGGCAGCCTCGGCAATCGGAGAACGTTCCGCGCTGATCAGCCGCCCACCAGACAGCGCTCCCATCGAAGCCGCCGCGCAACGGAGGCTTCGATCTGTCTGCTTTAACTGCAACGCAGCATTGCCCGACGGGCAGGCAAGAAAAGAGGGGCGTTTCGCCCCTCGAGTGTCCGGTTTCGCTTTCTTGTTGGATATTATTTCCTGCCGTTGACGGCTGCCTTGAGTTTTGCGCCCGCCGCAAACTTCGCCGTCTTTGCTGCTGGAATCTTGATCGCCGCACCGGTTTGAGGATTGCGGCCCGTGCGTGCAGCACGCTTGCCCTGGGAAAAGGTTCCGAAGCCAACCAGGGTCACACTTTCGCCTTTCTTCAGAGATACGGTTACGGCGTCTATGAATGCATCGATCATGGTGTCTGCCATGGCTTTGCTGGCGCCAGTTTTTTTTGCTATCGCTTCGACGAGTTCTGCCTTATTCATTTATCCCCCTGTCATCTAAACGTACAGCGACCGGAAACTTAGGATTTGGTCGCCATCCAGTCAACGCACATACGCATTGAGCGAGACTTTCGCGGCAATGCACCACGAATGTCGATGCAACCGCACGGGCATTGTTCTTGCCTCTCTCGATGCCTCCTCACACCCTGCTCCATTATCCACGACTCGCGGCGCGCACCATAGTGCCACCTTTCATGGCGATAGTGACGCGCGATATTTCTCCAGTTACTTCATGAGCCGTTCGCGCGCCGCAACCGGCAGCGCCTTCAATAATTTCGCGCTACATGATCTGCCAGGCGATCGAAGCGCCGCTTCGCAACGGCACCAGTGTGTCGGCCCCGTAGCGCAATTCCTCGGGCACCGGCCAGGCCTTCTTGCTCAGTGTGATGCGCTCGCGGTTGCGCGGCAGGCCGTAGAAGTCTGCGCCGAAGAAAGCGGCAAAGCCCTCCAGCTTGTCCAGCGTTCCGGCCGCCTCGAAGGCCTCCGCGTACAACTCGATTCCACCGTGAGCGGTGTAGATTCCGGCGCAGCCGCAACCGGTTTCCTTTGTGTGACGCGCATGTGGCGCGCTGTCGGTACCAAGAAAAAACCTGGGATTGCCGGAAGTTGCTGCTTTCACCAGCGCCTGCCGGTGCTCTTCGCGCTTGAGCACCGGCAGGCAGTAGTGATGCGGGCGGATCCCGCCGCGAAACAGGTCGTTGCGGTTGAGCAGAAGATGATGCGCCGTGATGGTCGCCGCCACGGTATCCGGCGCGCTGAGCACGAACTTCACCGCGTTGGCGGTGGTAATGTGCTCGACGACGATCTTCAGTCGCGGAAAACGCTGCACCAGCGCAATCAGAGTACGCTCGATGAAGACCTTCTCCCGGTCGAACACATCCACGTCCGCGTCGGTCGTTTCGCCGTGTATCAGCAACGGCATTCCGACTTCGGCCATGACCTCGAAGGTGTCGAAGCACTTCCGGACGTCGATCACGCCTGCATCCGAATTGGTCGTTGCGCCAGCCGGGTAGTACTTCACCGCGTGCACGAACCCGCCTGACTTCGCAGCGCGGATCTCCTGCGGCCGGGTATTGTCGGTGAGATACAGCGTCATCAATGGCAAGAAACTGCTGCCTGCAGGCAAAGCGGCGAGGATGCGGTCGCGATATGCGCCAGCCGCGGCGGTCGTCGTCACCGGGGGTCTGAGGTTAGGCATGACGATGGCGCGGGCGAAGCGCCGCGCCGTGTCCGGCAGCACCGCCTTCATCGCGTCGCCGTCGCGCAGATGCAGGTGCCAGTCGTCGGGTTTGGTGATGGTGATCTGCATGACGTCAGTGGCTGGTGGTCGGGAAGAATCCCTGTTTTATTACTTCTTGAGTTCAAGCGCGCGCTGGTAGAGCGCGTTCTTCCTCGCACCGGTTATTTCTGCGGCGAGCTTCACCGCCTGCTTCAACGGCAGCTCGTCGAGCAGAAGTTCCAGCACGCGCGGCGAATCGTCCTCCGGCTGCGCGGCGTCTTCGGCGCAACCTTCCACCAGAAGCACGAACTCGCCTCGGCGGTGGTCCTCGTCCTGTTGCAGCCAGGCGCTGGCCTCGGCAAGCCGGCAGACGTGAACCTGTTCGAAGAGCTTGGTTAGCTCGCGTGCGATGCCGATGCGACGCTCACCGCCGAACACGGCCACCATACTCTCCACCGATTCCACGATCCGGTGCGGGGCCTCGTAGAACACCAGCAGGCCGGTTTGGCGGCTGAGCCCCGCCAGCGCAATTTCGCGATCGCCCTTCCTGGCAGGCAGGAAACCGAGGAAGCAGAACGTCGCCGCCCGCATTCCCGATGCCGCGATCGCGGTAATGGCCGCGTTCGGCCCCGGTATCGGCACCACGCGAAAGCCTGCTTCGCGCACTTGTGCCACTGCCACCGTTCCCGGATCGCTGATTCCCGGTGTGCCGGCATCGGATACCAACGCCACCGATTTTCCCTCCGATAGAGCCGCGATCAGGCGCCTGGCCGCATCGTGCTCGTTGTGTTCGTGCAACGCAAACAGCTTCGCATGGATGCCATGGTGGTTAAGCAATTTCCGCGTGACCCGCGTGTCTTCGGCAGCAACGCTGTCCACGGACTTCAGCACGTCGAGCGCGCGCAGCGTGATATCGCGCAGGTTCCCGATCGGCGTGGCCACCACATATAATGTGGGCTCAGTCAGTTTGGTGTCTTCACTATGCAACTTCGCCCGGCCTTTTCGCTGTTGGTAGCGGCGTTACTATACTGGGCGCCCATCGCCTTATCCACCGGCCCGGTATTCGCGCAGGAAACCGGGAACGCCGGCGCTCCGCCTACGCAGGCGCACATCGCGGTAATACTGCCGCTACAGTCCACCTCTTTCGGCAAGCTTGCCGACTCGGTGCGTCTTGGCATTCTCGCCGCCGCCGGGCTGATGGAGGAAAACGGACCGGGAGTAACCGTGTACGCTACCACGGAGGACACGGAGCAGATTCTCACCGCATACCAGCGCGCAGTGTCGCGCGGTGCGCGCGCGGTGATCGGGCCGCTCACACGCAACGGCGTCACCGCGCTCGCTCTGAGCGGCGTGGTGAGCGTGCCCACGCTCGCACTCAATGTTCCCGACGGCGACATACTGATGCCGCGCGACCTGTACGCGTTCGGGTTGCAGATCGAGTCGGAGGCGCGCCAGGTTGCACAATTCGCTTTTAGCCAGGGCGGGCGCAGGGCCTTCGTCGTTGCCGGCGAGACTTCCCTGGACAGTCGAATTGCGCAGGCCTTTCTCGCGGAATGGAGCAGGCTAAAGGGAGAAGTCGCGGGCAGGTTCAGCTACACGACGGAAGCGTCCGCACTTGCCAAGCTACGCGAGCAACTCCCGGCATCCAAGGCCGATGCAGTATTCCTGACCATGGGAGCAACACGCGTACGCTTCATTCGCTCATATCTAGGAGGCAGTCTGCCGATCTATGCCACCTCGCTGGTGTTCGTGTCCAAGGCCGACAAGCTGGCCAACTTCGATCTGGAGGGTGTGCGCTTCCTCGATATGCCGTGGCTGCTGCAGCCGGACCATCCTGCAGTGATGAGCTATCTGAGGCCTGACGTACAAGGCTCGGCGCTCGATCAGGAACGGTTCTACGCGCTCGGAATAGACGCATACCGGATCGTGCAGGAATTGTTGCGCCCCTACGAGCCGATGGTTTCGCTGGACGGCGTGACCGGCACGATAACGCCCACCGACACCCAGAAATTTACCCGCTCACTGGTGCCGGCACAGTTTTCCCAGGGCGGCGCCAAACCGCTCGAAGCGCCCGTGGTGCGATGAGCAATCGCGGGACCTGGGCCGAAGATGCCGCTGCGGCTTTCCTGATAAAGCGCGGTCTCAAGCTTCTGGAGCGCAACTACCGCTGCCGTTTCGGCGAAATCGATCTGGTGCTGCGCGATGCCAGGACACTGGTTTTCGTCGAAGTGCGATACCGCGGGAGCCACTCCTTCGGTGGGGCCGGCGAAAGCATTACCACGAGCAAGCGCAAAAAACTCCTGCGGGCGGCCCGACATTACATGGCGGCACACAGCGAGTTCCCGGCCTGCCGTTTCGATGCAGTGTTGCTGAACGGCGACACCCCTGAGGTCGACTGGGTCGTGAACGCATTCGGCGAATGAGCATCATATGCACCAGGTCCGCACGTTCTTTGTGCAATAATTCGCCTGTAACGGGAATGCAGCCTATTTTCAGGATGGACCTCAAGAGCCGGATCAACAAACACTTCACCGACAGTGCCCACTTGAAACTGGAGGCGATGGATTTGCTTGCCGATCCGCTCGCGCGCGCCTCCGAGCGCATGGCACAGTGCCTGATGAACGAAGGCAAGATCCTGTCCTGCGGCAACGGCGGCTCCGCCGCCGATGCCCAGCACTTCGCGGCCGAGTTGCTGAACCGCTTCGAGATGGAGCGCCCGCCTCTGGCGGCGATGGCGCTTTCCACCGACACTTCCACGCTCACCTCGATCGCCAACGACTACAGCTACAACGAGGTGTTCTCGAAGCAGGTGCGCGCGCTCGGCCAATCCGGGGACTTGTTGCTGGCGATTTCCACCAGCGGCAATTCACCCAATGTCATTGAGGCGATACATGCCGCGCACGACCGGCAGATGGGCGTGATCGCACTGACCGGCAAGAAAGGCGGCAAGATGGCCGGTGTACTCGGCCCGAACGACGTGCATATCTGCGTGCCGGCGGACAGAACGGCGCGCATCCAGGAAGTCCACCTGTTGTGCCTGCACTGCATGTGCGACGCCATCGATTGTTTGTTGTTAGGAGTGGAATGAATGAAACTACCCATCCGCTTGATCGCAGTGATCCTTGCCCTTTCCCCCTTTCTGCAGTCTTGCCTGCCACTTTTGATCGGCGCCGGCGTGGGCGCCGGCGTCATGATGGCCGATGACCGCCGTACCAGCGCCTCGGTTCTCGAAGACCAGACCATCGAATTCAAGATCAAGAACCGCATCGACGAGAAGTACGAGGATAAGCTTCACGTCAGCATCACCAGCTTCAACCGCTTCGTGCTGCTCACCGGCGAAGCTCCCACCGAGGAAATCAAGCAGGATCTGACCATCGTTGCACTGGAAGTGCAGAACGTGCGCAACGTGCAGAATGAAGTGATCGTGGCCGGCAATAGCTCGTTCACCTCCCGCAGCAGCGATGCGCTGCTCACCAGCCGCATCAAGGGGCGGCTGATGCAGAACAAGGACGTCAGTTCCAACCATGTGAAAGTTGTGACCGAGAACGGCGCCGCGTTTCTCATGGGGCTTGTGACCCGGGCCGAAGCCGAGTCCGCGGCACAGACCGCCGCCACCACCAGCGGCGCGCAGAGAGTGGTAAAGGTTTTCGAGTACATCGACTGAGATTCCGGGAAACCAGGAATGAAGAAAGCCCCGCAAGGGGCTTTTTTCATTTTGGCCACGGCCGGTCAACTCTTTCGGATCTTCCGGTAGAGTTCCAGCGTTCGTTTCCTGGCCCTTCGTGGTCCACGATCGGCGACGGATAGCCGAGTCCTATGCTCACGGCGGCGGCCCGCTGCTCCTCCAAGCTCATCTTCCACGGCTCGCGGATGGAAATAGTGCCGAATTGCAGATGCACCGACAGGTAGGACACGCCGCGCGCGCCGGTCTTCACGATCCCCAAGCTGATCGAGGATTTCAGTGTCGTAGACAAAGACGCAGTGGACCTGCCGCGCCTCCTTGAGTGCGTGGCAAAGCGCGGCGTGATCATGACTGCGCAGATCGCGGCGAAACCATGCCATTGCCACGTCGTAGCGCTTCACACCGCCACCGGACCTCAACCGATCAGCCGGCGCAGGAAGCGCACGCCGCCGCCAAGCAAAGGCAGTTTGGCGTAGAGCTCTTCCCCGGTGTCCCAGTAGTCGCGGTGGTACACCACTTTGCCGTCGGGCCCGAAACGCAGGTGGCTGACGCCGCGGATGATCTGCGTTTCGCGCGGCCGCCAGGACTTCATGTGGAAACTCATGTCCCAGACCAGGAACAGCCCGCGCATGTCCCCGACATGCTCCTTCACGAGGAAACGTGGATCGGCGACCTGCCGGAACATGCGCGAGAAGATTTCCTTGATGTCGTCAAGGCGCCGCACCTCGTTGAAGGGATCCTTGAAGTAGGCGTTGTCGGCGTAGAACTCGCCGAATTCGGCAACCCGCTCCGGAGTGAGCGTCTGGTAGAACGCCAGCAGCGCATCCAGCCTGCCCTGGTCGATCGTGCTCACAGTCCGGTGAACCTGTGGATGAGCATGAAATACAGGCGGTACGGAAGCAGCCGCAGGATCTTGAGCCAGCGCGTGAACCGCTTCGGGAAATGAATCTCGAAATCACCGCGTTCGAAACCACGCACCATCGCCAGAGCCGCTTCCTCAGGGGAGATCAGCGCCGGCATGGTGAACTCGTTCTTGTCGGTGAGCGGCGTCTTCACGAAGCCGGGATTGATCAAATAGACGCCAATCCCTCGCGGCGCCAGGTCCAGATAAAGCGTTTCGGACAAATTGATCAGCGCGGCCTTGGTCGCCCCGTAAATCAGGCCGGTGGGTAGTCCGCTGTAGCCGGCGACGCTGGATACGATGCCGATCCCCCCGCGGCCGTTGCCGACAAACTCCGGCATCACCACCGCCAGCGCGTTCAGGACACCCATCAGATTGGTCTCGATCAACTCGCGCGCCTCGCGCGTGCTGAGTTCCCAGGCCCGGATCGCGCGGTGACTGCCCGCCAGGATGACCACCAGGTCGAGCCCCGTCCACGCGGTCTTGATGTCGGCGAATGCGGCAGCGACCTGCGCTTCGCTGGTAACGTCGAGCGGCAGCACCAGAACCTGGCCCGGGTTTGCAGCCTCAGCCAGCTTTTCCAGCGCTTCGCGGTTGCGCGCGGACAGCGCCACGTGCGCGCCGCGCGCGATGAGCGCCCGTGCGAACGCCGCACCGATGCCACTGCTCGCGCCGACCACCCACACCCGCTTTCCGGTCCAGTCCCGTATCGGTCTGTTGAATGGCATAAGGACGTCCCGGGTTTTCAGGAACCCCGCTTGCGAAACGACAAGGTCAATTCACCGAGCCTGAAGCCGAACTTGCTCATTGCCGAGACGTTGAGCATGACTTCGTCGTCCATGAGATACATCCAGTCGTCGAAGTCCACGTTGTAGGTCTTGCCGTCCACTTCGAGCGCCAGCACATAACGCCAGCGCAGCGCATTCCCGTGCGCTTCTCCGACGGCTTCGCCGATCACGTCGGCGGCGCTTCCGCGGTAACGATGGGCATCCAGCCTGGTGATGGTCCAGACCCGGCGGCTGGTGGTGCCGTCGGAGTAGTTGAAGTCTTCCACCAGCGTACCGACATTGTCCTTCCAGCTGCCGTCGATCGCCACCTTGAAGCGCTTCACCACCTTGCCGGAGCGGTCACTGAACATTCCCCACGCATCCACCTTGCCATTGAAATAGGTTGCCAGGTCGAGCACCGGCTTCTCGTCGCGGTAGGTTTCCACCCGTGGCGCGGCGCATGCCGCCAGCAGCAACGAGACTGTTGCAAGAACTGCGGTTCGAATACTCATGCGGGACCTCCTTGACCCAGTTCCAGCGGGCGGCCGGCATGGGCTCTGTCGATGGGGGCGAACCAGAGCAGTGCTGCCGCGGCCAGCTTGATCGCGCAGGGCAGCAATGCATACACCGCAGGCAGCGCG
>JBGQGT010000088.1:0-8162 GCA_041497595.1 Gammaproteobacteria bacterium | reverse complement strand
TCTGAAAATCCGAGCCCTGCCGCGGACCGAGGATATCTTCACCTTCCCGCGCCGGCTTTTCGATCTTGATGACGTCGGCGCCCCAGTCGGCGAACTGCTTGGTGCAGGTCGGTCCCGCGCGCACGCGTGTCAGATCGATTACGCGGAGATGGGAAAGGGCGTCCATGTTAAGAGCGGTGAAGGGTGAAGGGTGAAGGGTGAAGGGTGAAGGGTGAAAGGCGAAAGACCAAACAAAGCTAAACCGGCTTCGCGCGCTTTGTCCAGCGGCCGGACTCGACCTGGTGGAAGAATTCCTCCAGCAGGCGGTTGAACAGCGCCGGCTCTTCCAGATTGGTCATGTGTCCGCTACCGGGCAGCACGGCAAGCGCGGCCGCGGGAATGGTGCGTTTCATCAGCAGCGAGGGCTCGAGCGTCGGGTCGTCTTCGTCGCCCGCGACGATCAGCACCGGCGCCTCGATCCGCGCCATGTCCGCGGTCAGGTCGTAGAGCGACGGCCGCTGCGCCTGGTAGCCGAGCATGGTATTGGCCGAGCCCTCCGCGGAATGTTCGGAGAAGTTGCGGATGAATTCGGCGAATCCGCGCGGGTCCTTGGCCTGCAACTGCAAGCGCTCGGCACCGTGGCCGTAAGTTGCCGCCACTTTGGCCATGCCCTCATCGAGCATGGTCTTTGCGAACGCGCGCGACTGCGCCTGGAATTGCGCATATTGCTCCGGATGGGCGCCGTAGCCGCAGCCGGCGACGACACAAGACCGCGCGCGATCCGAATAGGCAATGGCGAAATGCAGTGCGGCGAAGCCGCCCATCGAATTGCCCACGACGTGAGCCCACTGGATGCCGAGCGCGTCCAGCACGCAGCGGATGTCGTCGCGCGCACGCTGCTGCGAGTAGCGCTCTACGTCGCCAGGCACGTCCGACGGCGGATAGCCGCGCGCGTTGTAGGTGATGCAACGGTAGCGGCGCGAGAAGTGCCGCACCTGCGGCTCCCAGGTCCGAAAGTCGCCCGCGAACTCATGCGCAAAGACGATCGGCAGGCCGGAACCGGTCTCCTCGTAGTACAGCTTCACGCCGTCGTCGGTATTCAGGGTGGGCATGCTGGTCGCTCCCGTGCGCGGATGTCCAGGCCAGGCGCTTCAAACCGCAAGAAAGCCGCCGTCCACCACCAGCTCGGTGCCGGTGATGTACGACGCCTCGTCCGAGGCAAGGAACAGGATTGCGTAGGCCGCTTCTTCGACGTGCCCGTGGCGGCGCATCGGGACCGATTCGAGCACCTTCTCTCGAAGCTTGTGATCGGCGGCGGTCAGCGAGGTCCGCATCGGCGGCATCAGTCCGGGATGGACCGAGTTCACGCGGATGCCGTCCCTCGCGTATTGCACGGCCGCTGACTTGGTCATCATGCGGATCGCGGCCTTTGCGCCGTTGTAGCCCATGTGCACGAATTCCTGTCCGACGAAGCCTGAGACCGACGAGAGATTGACGATAGCACCGCCACCCGCCTGCTGCATCTCCGGGATGGCGTACTTCATCCCCAGAAAAGTCCCGCGCGCGTTGACTGCCATCAGCTTGTCGAAATACTCGGTGTTCATCCGGTCGGGCACCGCGCCGCTGATGCCGGCGTTGTTGACCAGCACATCGAGCCGGCCGTAACGCTCGACGGTCTCGCGCACCGTCTCGCGCCACTGCTCCTCGTCGGAAACATCCAGGCGCAGGAACACGGCCTCCCCGCCCGCCGAGACGATCGAGGCGGCGACCACGTGTCCTTCCTTCTCCAGCACGTCGGCCACCACGACCTTCGCGCCTTCGCGCGCAAAGATCCGTGCAGCGCTCTCCCCCATCCCCGATGCCGCGCCAGTCACCAGCGCGATCTTGTCTTTGAGTCTCACTCCTCTCTCCTTGTTTAGCGTGCTCCACCTGAGTCGGGCGAGCAGCCTTCGAGCCCGCGCCTGCCATGCGGTTTTCTTGATCGGCGCTTTCTTTACTTTAACTTCTACCTTGAGCCCGGCATGCGCGTTATCCTGCACCTTTCTGTCATTTCGCGCTCAGCACATGCACCTTACTGCTCATAAATCGGTGTCGAGATTACGGTTCATCGCGTCCTGACTGACAATCACGACAGGCCGCGTTTTCGCAATTTCCCAGCCACGGGTCGGATCGAGGTCGGCGAGGTAAACCCCGTAGCGCTTGACCTCGCCCTTCACCACGGCTCCTTGTCCAGACCGTCAGCAGTCGTCGTCTCGAAATCACTCCAGTTTTCCCGCTCCCGGGCCATGTCCTTGTAAGTCTCTTCCCAGGACAGGCGTTTGTCTTGCTTGCTGCGGAGGAGAATGCCCTCTTCCCGCTCCTCCAGCACCACCGACTCGCGGATTGCGTACTTGGCGAGCACCGACTTGGTGCAGACGAACGCCCCGCGAGTTGCCAATCGGCACGACCTTGATCTCCACTGCGGTCTTTGTCTTTTCCATGATGATGCTACCTTTCAGGATAATGTGTAATGACTGTATTTACACCAATGAAAGTCGTCAACTTGCAGTTGCGGCGAACAAAACCGCCGGATTCGGGACGGGAAGGTCAAGGACGAAGGCGGAAGGATGACGGAAGAGCAACGGCCGTGACGATCGCAATGAATCACTTCCTTCTCGATACACGGCTTCTGGCATTATTGGCGGATACAGCGCATTTGTTCCCGGATGCAAAGAACACGAGGAGAGCCGTCATGACCAACCGCCTGATTACCTTCGCCCTGGCCGCACTGACTTCTGCGGTCGCGCCCGCTCTGATGGCGCAACCCGTGGGTTTCCCGCCTGCGCCGCCGCTGGTGAGCCCCGCGCAGGGCGCGATCGACTTTCACGTGCATTCCGATCCGGACGTCTTCGGCCGCAGCATGGACGACATCGACGTTGCCGTGCTGGCGAAACGCAAAGGCATGCGCGCGCTGGTATTGAAGAATCACGTCACCATGACCGCGGACCGCGCGGTGCTGGTCATGAAAGTCGTTCCCGGTATCGAGATCTATGGCGGCATCGTGCTCAACAACGCGGTGGGCGGCATCAACCCCGCTGCCGTGGAATGGATGCACCGGATGTCGGGCGGGCGCGGCAAGGTGGTGTGGCTGCCGACCTTCGATGCCGACAAGCACATCAAGACGCTGGTGGACCCGAAGGGCTCCGGCATCGTCGTGGCGCCCGACGGCGTGGTGACGCCACAGGTCGAGGAAGTGCTGAAAATCATTGCGCGAGAGAACCTGGTGCTGGCAACCGGGCACATCCATGCGGCGGAAGTCGTGGCTGTGGTCAAGCGCGCGAAGGAACTCGGCGTGAAGAACATCCTGGTCACCCATGCGCTGACCAACATCCCCGGTTTGTCCATGGAGCAGGCCAGGCAGGTGGCGCAGATGGGCGCCTACATCGAGTACTGCTTTCTGCAGTCGATGACCGGGCCGGACGCGCAACATGCATGGATGAAGCACTGGAGCAAGGTATCCCTGAAGGACGTAGCGCGCGTGGTCGCTGAAATCGGCGCGAAGAGTCTGGTCCTGTCCACCGACCTCGGCCAGCATGGCAACATGACCCATCCCGACGGAATGGAGGACATGATCACCGGGCTGCTGAAGGAAGGCGTGTCGCAGGCGGACATCGACCTGATGGTGAAGAAGAACCCCGCACGGCTGCTGGGTATGAAGGACTAGGTATCAGGGGCGAGGGGCGAGGGACGAGGGGTGAGGGTAAAGATGTGGCTCTTGCTTTTCCCTTTAACCTTTAACCTTTGACCTTTTCCCTTGCGAGCTGAGGAATGAAGATGACGAAGGTTGCGGTTCTTGACGACTGGCAGGGCGTCGCGAAGAGCAGCGCGGACTGGTCGCGCCTGTCGCAGCGCGCGGAAGTCGTCTTCTTCGAGGAGCCGTTCCAGCATGCCGGTGCGATCGCAAAGGCGCTGGCCGGTTTCGACATCATCATCGCGATGCGCGAGCGCACCAGGTTTCCGAAGGAACTGATCGAACGCCTGCCGAAGCTGCGCATGATCGCGCTGACTGGCGGACGCACCTGGACCATGGACTTCGACACCCTCAACGCGCGCGGCATCGTCGTGTCCCACACCGGCGGCACGTACTCCACCGCCACGACCGCCGAGCTGGCACTGGGACTGCTGCTGTCCGCGGCACGGCAAATTCCGCGCGCCGATGCGTCAGTGCACAAAGGCGGTTTCCAGGGCAGCGTGCCTGTGGGCCAGGTGCTCGAAGGAAAAACGCTCGGCGTCATCGGGCTGGGCAAGATCGGCTCGAAAATGGCGCGCTACGGACAGGCGCTGGGCATGCGGGTGCTGGCCTGGAGCCAGAACATGACCGAAGAAAAGGGGGCCGCGGCCGGCGCGAAGCTGGTGGACAAGGCGACGCTCCTGTCCGAGTCGGACGCGATCTCGCTGCACCTGGTGCTGTCCGACCGCACCCGCGGCATCATCGGCGCGCAGGATCTCGCGCGGATGAAGCCCGGCGCGATCCTGGTGAACACCTCGCGCGGTCCGCTGGTGGACGAAGCGGCGCTGGTGGAAAGACTTAAGACCGGGAAGCTGATCGCGGCGCTGGACGTGTACGCGCAGGAGCCGCTGCCCGCCGACCATCCTTTGCGCAGCCTGCCCAATACCGTGCTGACCCCGCACCTCGGCTACTGCACCCGCGAGGTGTATTCGCAGTTCTACGGGGATTCGATCGAGAACGTGCTGGCTTTTCTGGACGGCAAGCCGATGAGGGTTCTCAAAGAGCCGTGAAGGGTGGCTAGTGGCTAGTGGCTAGTGGCTAGTGAAATCTAGTGAGTTTCGTCCTCTCCTCATGTTTTTCCTTTGCGTACCTTTGCGGCCTTTGCGCTAAACGCTCTTGATGCTGGCCGTGGGCCCGCTACTCGGTCGAGGGCCTTCCGAATTACGATATTGGCTGCGGAATAACGTTGATCCGGCTTCGCCCGCTAAACGTTAGCCTACGCCGCAACAAGCCCGCAACGCGGGCGTGTTGTCACGATATTCACGGCATTCACGATATTCACGGTCGCCGCGGCCTATGTGCCGCGAGAGACCAACGTGTAGAATTCCGGTACTTTTTCCACTCCTGCCTGTGACGTGAACGAGCCCACTACTTTGCCCTCTCTGGCAAGCGTCATATTTGCCAGGATCACCGAGTTCGTGCGCCGGCCGGTGGCCGAGCAGGCGCGGCTGCGCGCGCAGCTCGAGGCCGCGCTGGCGGTGTCGCTGGACGAATTCCCGGCCGGGAGCCGGATCGTTCTGGACGCACCGGACGGCGTTGCGGTCGTGGTCCTCGACAATCCGGCGGGAGCCCTCGACATCGCTCAACGTTGCTTGCTCGTGACGGCGGCGGGCGTCCCGGTCGCGATCGCCATCAATCACGGCGCGGTGCGGCCGGCGCCGGACGACGAAGGTCTGCAGGGCCTGATCGGCGACGCGATCGGTACCGCTGCCGCAATCGCGCACTTCGCCGGTGCCGGACGGCTGATCGTTTCGCGTACGTTCCGGGACGCGCTCGCCGCGTCCGCGCCCCACCGCGCGGTGTCCCTGCGGCCGGCAGGGGTGTTCACCGACGCCAACGTGCGCACGCACGAAGTGCTGTCCCCCGACCCGAACGTGCCGCGCCGCCGCCGCAAGGTCCTCGCCGCCGTCGGCGCAATCGCGATGATCGGTTTCGCCGCCGCCGCGGTGGTATTCCGCGAGGACATTCGACAGCAGGTTTACGCGGGCAGGCCCGCCGTGCTCGCGTTCGACGTCTACCCGGACGGCGACGTATTCGTGGATGGCACGCCGCGGGGCAAGAGCCCGCCGCTTGCGCAACTGCGCCTCGACCCCGGCCGGCATATCGTGGAAGTGCGAAAGAAGGGTTACCCGGCGTACCGATACGAAGTGGAGCTTCGCCCCGGCAGGGTGACCAACATCGAAATGGCCTTCACCCCCGGCGACGAGCGCCGCTTCTTCCGCCGCATGTGGGATTCGCTGATGGTCAAGTCCTGAGCCGCGCATCCCGACATCATGGCAACGCAGAAATTGAAAGAAATAGGACGCTACCGGATCCTCGGCGAACTCGGACGGGGGGCGATGGGCGTGGTGTACAAGGCGGAAGATCCGGTGCTGGACCGGCCGCTCGCCATCAAGACCATCGTCATTCCGGCTGACGATGCCGACCGCAAGGAGTACGAGGCCCGCTTCACCCAGGAAGCCCGGGCGGCGGGACGGCTTGCGCATCCGAGCATCGTGACCATCTACGACGTCGGCCACGAAGGCGAGATGGTGTACATGACGATGGAACTGCTCGAAGGCACCGATCTGGGCAGCATGGGGGCGAAGCGGCGATTCAAGGTGCCGGAGGCGGTGCGCATCGTCGAGCAGGTTGCTGACGCGCTGGCCTTCGCACACGATCGCGGCGTGGTTCACCGTGACATCAAGCCGCCCAACATCATGATCGTCCCCGGAGGCCGGGTGAAGATCATGGACTTCGGCATCGCGCGCATGCGCCAGTCGGACCTGAAGACCGAGACCGGGATGATGCTCGGCACGCCGCGCTACATGTCGCCGGAACAGGTGAGCGGCCGCCCGGTGGATCACCGCTCGGACATCTTCTCGCTCGGCACGGTGCTCTACGAGATGCTGACCGGCACCAAGCTGTTCGCGGGCACGGATCCTTCCGAGATCATGTACAACGTTTCCCACCTGCGGCCGGTGCCGCCGAGCCGCGTCAACCGTCAGGTGCCCGCGGTGCTCGACCTGGTGGTGGCCAAGGCGCTGGAGAAGGACGCCGACGAGCGCTACCAGGACGCCCACCAGTTCGCCGCGGACCTGCAGGCCTGCCTGAGCGAACTCGGCGGCCATCGCGCCGAACCGGAAACCACCGTGCGCATGGGCAAGGCGGCAAAGGGCGGCGCAGCGCAGGGAGACGATGGACGCACCCGCACGCTTCGCATCGGCGCCGAAAACGGCGACTCGACCGCGGCCGAGGGCGGTACGAGGACGCGCGGCACGCGGTTGCAGAACATCATCGTGGATTCGAACACGCGGCTGGCGCTGTCGCACCTCTTCGATTCAACCGTGGCGATCAAGCGCCTCACCGAACCGGACCCGAAAGATCACGCCAAGCTGATCCGCGCACCCCAGCCGCCGAATATCCTTACGCGATTCTGGCACGACCCCGAGCTGCGGCTCCTGGGCTGGTGCGTGGTGGCCGCGATGGTCGCGGGATTCATCGTCGCTATTTATTGATGCGGCGACGAGTGGCTAGTGGCCAGAAAAGTCTGGTCCATTCACTTCTGCGGTTTTCCTTTGCGTACCTTTGCGACCTTCGCGTTGAACGCGTTCCGGGTTTGAATTTCTCTGTGTTCTCTGTGGCAAAGGGCGTTCGTAGTTCAAATCTTGTGGTCCGCGTCGAGCCGGAAACCTATTTCTCGCTGTTTCCCGGAGCAGTAACCCGGAGATTGATCGGAACACGACCGCCCTGAGAATCGATGACGTAAAGCTTCACCTTCGGAAGGATCTTCTCCATGGAATCAAGATAGATCCGTGAGCGCGTCACATCGGGTGCCTTTTGATACTCCTGCAGCAGCGCCTGGAAGCGGGTGGTATTGCCGATGGCTTCGGCGATGCGCTGTTGCTTGTAGTTCTGCGCGTCGCTCGCGGTCCGGCTGGCTTCGCCCCGCGCTCTCGGAATCTGGTCGTTCGCATAAGCGCGCGCCTCGTTTTGCGTTTTCTCGCGGTCTGCCATGGCGTCGGCGACGTCCTGAAATGCTTGTGCAACGGATGGATCCAGCGTGATGTTCATGATGTTCACCGAGGAGATCTGGACGCCGCTCTGGTAGCGATCCAGCACCTCCTGGGTCTTCAGCTTGACCCGCCCCTGGATGGCGAGCCGGCCGGTGGTCAACACCTCGTCGATCGGCATGCCCACCACCGTTTCCGTCAGGACGCTTTCGGCGAGCGTTCCGACCAGCGTCTGCGGTCCGTCGACCTGGAACAGATAATCGGCCGGGTTGCGGATGACATATTGGACCACCAGGGCAACATTGAGGATGTTGGTGTCACCCGTCAGGAGCTCGACGCCTTTGAGCGACTCCGAGTCTTTGTCGCGCAAGTCGAAGCCGACTCCGATCTTCATGACACTGGTCGTCTTGAGAACGTCGACC
>JBGQGT010000087.1:0-8247 GCA_041497595.1 Gammaproteobacteria bacterium | reverse complement strand
AGCGCTGATCCAACTATTGGATCCGCCGTTCGACAAGTCGCCGTTGAATCCCGGCTATATAAAAGGATACGTCCCGGGCGTGCGCGAGAATGGCGGGCAGTACACGCATGCGGCGATCTGGGCGGCCATGGCGTTTGCCCGATTAGGCGACCGTCAGCGCGCCTGGGAACTGTTGGCCATGATCAACCCGGTAAACCATGGAAAAACTCCGGAGGGGGTGGCGACCTACAAAGTCGAACCCTACGTCGCCGCCGCCGATGTCTATGCGCTCACGCCGCACACCGGCCGCGGCGGATGGACCTGGTACACGGGCTCGGCCGGCTGGATGTATCGGCTGATAGTGGAATCGCTCCTGGGCTTGAGGCTGGAGGTGGACAAACTGTATTTCGCGCCGTGCCTCCCGGCGGATTGGAAGGCCTTCAAGATGCACTACCGGTATCGGGAGACGGTCTACCATATCGTCGTCTCGCAAACGCGCGCCGCCGATGATGAGAAGATCGGCGCGACGAGTGTAACGGTGGACGGCGTCGAACGCCCCGACAAAATCATTCCGCTGATCGACGACCGCGAGGATCACGCGGTCGAAGTGAGAATAATGGCACTACCCCCTGAAAACCTGAGGCGGAAAATCCAACGTGGCGAACAATGACGGCGACGGCACATTGAAGGCGTCCGGGGCGGAGGGCAACCGACACGTGGAACAAAGCAAAGCGGGCAAACGTCGCCGGATGCGGTTTCCGGCAAAACTGGTCGCGGTGTCCTGGCACGATCTTCTGGTGATCGGCCTGCCCGTGCTCCTGATAACCGCGGCTGCCGCGTGGATTGCGATCAAGTTCGTCCGCCCCGCTCCGCCGAACACCATCGTCATCAGCGCCGGCGCGGCGGGCAGCAGCAATCACGCCACGGCGGAGAAATACCGCAAGATCATCGGGGCCCACGGCGTGAAAGTGGAGATCCTCGAGTCCCGGGGCTCGCTGGAAAACCTGCAGCGGCTGGCCGATCCGGCGTTCAAGGTGGACGTCGCCTTCGTGCAGGGCGGGCTGACCGATGGCGTGGACATCACCGGCCTGATGTCGCTCGGCAGCATGTTTCCCCAGCCCGTCATGGTCTACTATCGCCACCCCGAGCCGGTGGAGCGGTTGTCGCAGTTAATGGGCAAGCGGCTGGCGATCGGCCCGGAAGGCAGCGGCACCCGGGCGCTGGTGCTGAAGCTGTTGAAGGCCAATGCGATGGACGGCGAGCCCACCGTGCTCCTCGAATTGGCCGGAGAGGAAGCGGCAGACGCGCTGATAGCTGGTTCGGTGGACGCCGCTTTCCTCACCGGCGATTCGGCCACAGGCAAGGTAATGCGCCAGCTGCGCCAGATCCCCGGCATCGAGCTTATGAGCTTCAAGCAGGCCAACGGCTACGTGCGCAAATTCCGCTTCCTGTCGCGGCTCACGCTGCCGGAAGGCTCGATCGATCTGGGAGCCAACTTCCCGCCGAAAAACTATCAACTGATCGGCCCGACGGTGGAGTTGGTCGCGCGCGAAGGCCTGCATCCCGCGCTCTCGGACCTGCTGATCAGCGCGGCGCGCCAGGTGCACGGCGAACCGGGCCTGTTCCGCGACGCCGGCGAATTCCCCGCGCCGCTGGAGCGTGAGTTTCCGATCAGCGCGGACGCCGAGCGCTACTACAAATCGGGAGCGCAGTTTCTCTACAAGCAACTGCCGTTCTGGCTGGCGAGCCTGGTGGACCGGATGCTGGTGGTGCTGGTGCCGCTGCTGGTGCTGATCATCCCGGTGACGCGCATCGTTCCCCCGCTGTATCGCTGGCGGGTGCGCTCGCGCATCTACCGCTGGTACGGCATCCTGATGGCGATCGAGCGCGACATGCTTGGCGAACTCACGCCCGAGCAGCGCAGCCAGATCCTGAAACGCCTGGACGGCATCGAAGAGTCGGTCAACAACATCAAGACCCCGCTGTCATTCGCCGATCAGCTCTACGTGCTGCGCGAACATATCAGCATGGTGCGCCACCGCATCGACACCGGAACGTTCTCGCACTGATCTCAGCCGGCTTGAAGCCGGCATTAAGAGCGTTGACGAAAAGGAATCAGGGCCGAGTCAAATGCAGGAACTCTGGTGACTGGCGACTGAAAAATCGCACAGCTCGCAAGCGCGAACACGCCCGCCGGATTCGCCGCATTGACACCGTCCCGGCGTCCGACGTACCTTCCGGCAACACAGCATTCACGATCGAGGAAAATTCAAATGAGCGCCAGACGCATCGCCACCGCAGACCTTTCCGGCGCAATCCTTTCCGTCGCAGCCCTTTTCACCATTGCCGCCGCCTGGGCGCAGGGCCTGCCGGCGGCTCCGGCCGAGTCGGTCGGCATGTCGGCGCAGAAGCTCGGCCGCATCGCGGAAACCTTCAGGAAGGAAATTGATCAGGGCAAGCTGCCCGGTGCGGTGTTCCTGGTGGCGCGCAAGGGCAAGCTGGTGTACGCGGACGCGATCGGGCTGCAGAACAAGGAAGCCGGCAAGCCGATGCGGAAGGACGCGATCTTCCGCATCTATTCGATGACCAAGCCGATGGTCTCGGTCGCCGCCATGATGCTGGTCGAGGACGGCAGGATGCAACTCACCGATCCGGTCTCCAAGTTTCTTCCGGCGATGAAGAACCTGCAGGTGAGCGTGGCAAAGACCGATGCCGAGTTCGCCAGGGTCACGTACACGCTGGTCCCGGCGGACCGCGAAATGACGGTGCAGGACCTGCTGCGCCACACGGCCGGCCTGGCTTACGGCGAGCTGACGCAGAACGCGCTGGTGAAAGAGGCGCTGGGCAAGGCCGGCATCTACAAGACCACCATCGATTTCGACTCGCGCGACCTGGCGCCGGCGGAACAAGTGGAGCGCATGTCGAAGGTGCCGCTTGCGCATCAGCCCGGCACCGTCTGGGAGTACAGCCTGGCGAGCGACCTGCTCGGCCGCGTGGTCGAGGCGGCATCGGGAGAGCGGCTCGCCGATTTTCTCGACAGGCGCCTGTTCAAGCCGCTGAAGATGAACGACACCGCCTTCTGGGTGCCGAAGGAAAAACTCGGCCGGCTCGCCGAACCGCTTGCGGCCGATGCCACCACCGGCAAGGCCGGCAACCTGCTGGACGTATCGGCAGTGCCTGCCAACGACTCCGGCGGAGCGGGCGGCGTGTCCACCGCGGCGGATTACTTGCGCTTTTCGCAGATGCTGCTCAATGGCGGCCAGCTCGATGGCGTCCGGATACTGAGCCGCAGCTCGGTGGCACTGATGGCTTCTGACCACCTGGGCGCGCGCATCGCGGCGCCGTTCACGCCGGGCGAGCTGCTACTCGGCACGCCGGGCTACACGTTCGGACTCGGGTTTGCGGTGCGCCAGGGCGCGGGCATCGCCGCACTGCCGGGCTCGGCGGGCGAGTTCATGTGGGGCGGATATGCCGGGACCTACTTCTGGGTGGATCCGAAGGAAGAAATCGTCGCGGTGTACATGGTGCAAGCGCCCAGTCCGATGCGCCCGTACTACCGCCGGCTGTTCAAGCAACTGGTTTACGCGGCGATAAACGACTGAGGAAGGCCGTAAATGAGTGAATGAGTGAATGAGTGAATGAGTGAATGCATAGAGTCTAAATCCTTCGTATTCTATTTCCTGACATGCTCGTGCAATCTCAAAAGCAGCATCGCTGCCCGTTCGACGTCCGGCCGCTGACGCCGAAGCTCGGCGCCGAGATCATCGGCGTTGACCTGGCGCGCGGCGTCGACGATGCGTTGTTCCGCTCGATCCACCAGGCATTCCTGCAATACCAGGTGCTGCTGTTCGGCACCCAGGACCTGCCTCCCGGGCGGCAGGTGGAATTCGCCCGCCATTTCGGCGAGGTGCAGATTCACGTGATGAACCAGTACCACGCCGACGGCCACCCCGAGCTGTATCGCCTGTCCAACCTCGACGAGAACGGCAACCCGAACGGGAAGCATCCCGACAAGGGCACGCTGGCCTGGCATAGCGATGGCTCGTGGCGCCGCGTCACCGGCCAGGCCACCATCATCTACGCCGAGGTCGTCGCCGGAGAAGGCGGCGAGACCCACTTCTGCGACATGTACGGCGCCTACGAGCGCCTGAGCCCGGAATGGAAAAAGCGGATCGCGAACCTGCGCACCGTGCACAACCTCGATTTTTCGCGCACCCGCCGCCACGGCGACGAGCCGATGACAGAAGCGCAGCGCCGCGAAGTGCCGCCGGTGGACCACCCGATCGTGCGCACGCACCCGGACACGGGGCGCAAGTGCCTGTTCCTGGGAGATCACGCCGAATACATCGTCGGAATGAATTACGACGAAGGCCGCGCGCTCATCGACGAACTCAACGCGCTCGCCGTTCATCCGGATCTCACCTACGAGCATCGCTGGACGCCGGGCGAGCTGATCGTCTGGGACAACCGCTGCCTGATGCATCGCGCCACCGGTTACGATCCGGCGGTGCAGCGGCGCGTGGTCCGGCGCTGCACGGTGCTGGGCGAAGTGCCGCAGCAGTGACCGGTAACTGGCAGCATGGAAGACAAAGTTAATTGGGGAGGAAGAGCCATGAAACGCGTCACCCTGACAGTAATCGCGGCAACCGCAGCCGCGCTTTTGTTTGCGTTTGCTGCCGCTGCGGCCGACACGATCCGGATCGCGCATATCGACCCGATGAGCGGACCCTTCGGCCTGGTCGGGGAAAGTCTCGGCAGGCATCTGGACGCAGCGGCCGAAGCCATCAACGCCAGGGGCGGCGTGCTGGGCGGCATCAAGTTCGAGATCGCGCATTTCGACAACAAATCGAGCCCGCAGGAAAGCGTGCTGCTGCTCAAGCAGGTCACCGACTCCGGGATCCGCTTTGTCACACAGGGCGCCGGTTCCAACATTGCGCATGCCCTGAGCGAAGCGCTCGCCAAGCACAACAGCCGCAATCCGGAAAGCGCGGTGCTCTACATGAACTTCGCGGCGCAGGATCCCCTGCTGACCAACGACAAATGCAACTTCTGGCATTTCCGCTTCGACGCCCATGTGGACATGAAGCTCGATGCCATCACCAATTACATCGCCGGGCAGAAGAGCATCCACAAGGTGTACCTGTTCAACCAGGACTACGCTTTCGGACAGGCCATCAGCGCGGCGGCCAAGGAGATGCTCGCCAGGAAGCGGCCGGACATTGCGATCGTGGGAGACGATCTCCACCCGCTGGGCAAGGTCAAGGATTTCTCGCCTTACATCGCCAAGATCAAGTCGTCCGGCGCGGATACGGTCATCACCGGCAACTGGGGGGCGGACCTGTCGCTGCTGATCAAGGCCAGCAAGGATTCCGGGTTGGGCGTGACCTACTACACGCTGAACGCGCACAACGCCGGCATCCCGGGTGCGATCGGCGCGGCCGGCGCCGATCACATCAAGCAGGTGCTCACCTGGCACGCCAACGTTGCCGACAACAGAGCAGAGAAATTCGCCAACGACTACCGGAAGAAATACAAGGACGACTTCTACTACAACACCGCCAAGACCGAACTGGAGATGCTGGCCAGGGCGATCAACGACGCGAAGTCCGCCGACCCGCTGAAGGTGGCGAGAGTGCTGGAAAACATGAAGTACCAGAGCGACACCGGCGAGGTGTGGATGCGGCTGGACGACCACCAGTTGATGCAGCCGATCTACATCGCGACCTTCACCAAAGCCGGCAAGGACGTGAAGTACGACGCAGAGGGTACCGGGTTCGGTTGGAAAACCGACACGCGCACCGAAGCCAAAGACACCGTGATGCCGACGACGTGCAAGATGGAGAGGCCGTGAGATCGGTGACTGGTGACTGGTGATGTGTAACGGGGAAAGGCAAGGATGACACCTTTCCGGGTGCATGTGAGGCGGAAGGATGAAGGATGAAGGAACTGCAGAATAAAGGCCTCGGGACTCAGGACTCAGTGAACCCAGCCGGCCGATGGCCAGCGATAGGAGCGTTCAACGCAAAGGACGCAAAGGTACGCAAAGGAGAATCGGGAAATAAACGGGAACGTATAACCACGGGTCAGGCCTATACTTTATAGATGCCATGGCATTAGCTTTCGGTCATGGCTGCCCGCTACGCAGATACGAAGCGAAATCGCGTGGCCTGCACCAAATAGAACGCCGGCACACATCGTCGTCAAACTATAAAGTATAGGCCTGACTCTTCTTTCTTTTTTCTCTTGCTATCCGGGTATTACTTGGGTTGAATTTTGATTTCGTTCTTGACCGAAGTCACCCCTTTCGTATTGCGCGCAATCTTGACGGCCTTATCCGCTTCCGCCTTGCTCCTGGCATTGCCGCTCAGCGTCACGACGCCCTTGTCGTCGGTATCGACTTTTATTTTCAGCGCGCTGACGTCCTTATCTTTGGCATACTTGGCTTTTATCTTGGTGGTAATCACCGCATCGCCGACGTTTTCCTTGATGCTTTCCTTCACCGCTTTCGTATCGGCAGCATAGCCGGCCACGGGCGCGATCAGGGCGGCAATCACTAAAGTTGTCGCAAGTCTGCTATTCATGGTTTACCTTTCTGAAAGTTGGAAATCATCGGCGTGTCACTTAACACCCGTTGTGCCCAGCCTTGGGTGCGCGCGGTGCCGAATTGTCCGCCCTGCGTAAAGATCTTTCCGTTCGAGTCGGCAGGCTATATCTTGCCCAACAGCACCAGAATCAGAACTATCAACAGCACCAATCCGATACCGCCGCTCGGGCCATAACCCCAGTTGCTGCTGTGACCCCAGGTCGGAATCACACCCACAAGCGCGAGCACCAGCACAATCAAAAGAATCATTCCGATACTCATATGGTTTCTCCTTGTTTCGTCATTCAACTTGCGAACACGGCAGACCGCTGCTATCAGCCACCCATCATCAGGGCAATTATCGTCTCGCCAGTCTAGCCGCTCTGTGTGTTGTCGTACATACCGCGAAATTTATGACCCTATGTGCGGGACCGTACGGAGCCGACATCGTTTTCGGCGTAAGTGTCGTGCTACGCATGGCAACATTTCTTCCATTACCGGACGCAGGTCCAGGGGTTAAACCATCATGAAAAGCATCTTCATCCTCGGCGTGGCGCTGATTGTCATAGGCGCAGCAGTTCTCGGCTATGACCACTACAGCTACACCACGAAGGAGAAAATTCTCCAGGTCGGGCCGATCACGGCGACGGCCGACCGGACGCATACGGTATTGTTGCCGCCGATCCTCGGCTGGCTGCTAGTCGGCGGCGGCGCGTGCGTGCTCGTTTTCGGCGCACTGTCAAAGAAAAACTGATAAAGGAAAGATGCCTTCATGAATATCACCTTGGGTCTTGCTCCCCTGGTATCGCTCATTGCCGGGATTCTCATTCTTGCCGTGCCCCGGCTGTTGAGCTATATCGTCGCCCTTTATTTGATCGTCATCGGACTGATGGGACTCTTCGGTGTCGGTAATTTTCACTTCTGATCACCGAGTAGCCTGTCGCAAGGGCGGACCCCTCGCTCCCATTCCGACGGCAAGACACCGAGGCTGGTGACGTTTCATGGCAATGCGTGGAGCGCATCGACGGACTACTCAACTACTATGAACGACTCGCTGCGTAGATCCGTGAACGACTTATTGGACAATACGCGATCGGACCTTCCATTCGGAGCAACATCCGCCGACAACGGGTTCTGCAGCATGTCCCAATGTCGCCAGGCGTTACGTCTCATGCTGGAGGCTGCCGAACACCAGTGCGTACTGCCTGGTGAACTCCGCACCCAGGAAAAATATCTGTGCCGAGTAATAGACCCATAGCAACAATGCGATGAGCGACCCGGCCGCACCAAAGCTCGAGGCCACGCCGCTGTTGCCCAGGTACAGGCCGATCGCATATTTTCCCACGCTGAACAATCCCGCCGTGAAAGCGGCACCGATCCAGACATCGCGCCAGGAAAGTGGTGCATCCGGCAGCACTTTGTAGATCACCGCAAAAAGACAGGCGATGACCCCGAATGCGAACACCGAGGAGACAATTGCGAAGATATCGTAGGAACTGCTCCAGATCCCGCCTGCAAAACGTTCAAGCACGGCAAGCGCTGCGCTGAGCACGAGAGAAACGAGCAGCAGGAAGGCCAGCACCAGTACCAGTCCGAAGGCATGGAGCCGGGTTCGCAAGAACACGATTATGGCCAACCCTTTAGGTGGTTCGATGCCCCATAGTTCATCGAGGCTGCCCTTCAGT
>JBGQGT010000086.1:0-8274 GCA_041497595.1 Gammaproteobacteria bacterium | reverse complement strand
GGACTCTTTTCAGTACCCCCTTGAGGGGTAGAGGGCCGGGGTGAAGTGGTCTTTACATCGTCGGCCCGAGCACCCAGGGCGCGAATTCGTCTTCGCCGTAACCCATCGCCTCACTCTTGCTCTGCTCGCCGGAAGCGGTCCTGAGGATCATCTTGAAGAACTGCTCGCCGACTTCCTGGATGCTGGCCTTGCCGTCCACGATCACGCCGCAGTTGATGTCCATGTCGTCTTCCTGCTTGTTGAACATCGCGCTGTTGGTGGCAAGCTTGAGCGAAGGCGACGGCTTGCAGCCGTAGGCCGAGCCGCGGCCGGTGGTGAAACAGATCATGTTGGCGCCGCCGGCCACCTGGCCGGTCGCCGACACCGGGTCGTAACCCGGGGTGTCCATGAACACGAAGCCCTTGGCGGTAACGCGTTCGGCGTACTCGTACACGTCCATCAGTGCCTGGGTGCCGCCCTTGGCGACCGCGCCCAGCGATTTCTCCAGGATGGTGGTGAGGCCGCCGGCCTTGTTGCCCGGCGAAGGATTGTTGTTCATCTCGCCGCCGAGCCTGGTGGTGTAGTCCTCCCACCACTTGATGCGCTTCACCAGCTTCTCGCCGACTTCGCGCGAGCGCGCACGGCGCGTCAGCAGGTGTTCGGCGCCGTAGATCTCGGGCGTCTCGGAAAGGATCGCGCTGCCGCCGTTGCGCACCAGGATGTCCACGGCAGCACCGAGCGCGGGATTTGCGGAAATCCCGGAGTAGCCGTCCGAACCGCCGCACTGCAGCCCGAGAATCAGATGGCTCACGGGAACGGTCTCGCGCTTGACGTTGTTGGCTTCGGGCAGCAGTTCCTTGATGCGGGCGATGCCGTCGGCAACGGTCTTTTTGGTGCCGCCGGTTTCCTGGATGGTGAAGGCCTGCAATTGCCTCGAGCGCTTCAGCCCCTGCGAGGCCAAAAGATTATTGATCTGGTTGGCCTCGCAGCCCAAGCCGATCATCAGCGAGGAATGGAAGTTCGGGTTGACGGCGTAGCCCGCCAGCACGCGGCGCAGCAGTTCCACCGGCTCGCCTTCGGAACCCATGCCGCAGCCGGTCTTGTGATGGATCGGCACCACGCCGTCCACGTTCGGGTACTGCGCCATGAAATCTTCATCGAAGAACTTGGCGATGGTGCGGCAGACGTGCGCCGAGCAGTTCACGCTGGAGATGATGCCGAGATAGTTGCGGGTCGCCACACGCCCGTCTTCGCGAACGATGCCCTGGAAAGTCGCCGGGTTGGCGACGTAATCGACCGGCTTGTAGTCGGCACAGAAGGCGTAATCGCGCTGGAAGTCGCCCATCGCCAGGTTGTGAACGTGTACGTGGTCTCCGGCCTTGATCGGTTTGACCGCGAAACCGATGATCTGGTTGTAGCGGCGCACCGGCGAGCCTTCGCCGATGTCGTGGGTGGCGATCTTGTGGCCGGCCGGGACGGTCACGGCAGCGCGGATTTTTTCCTTGATGATTTCGGTGCCGGCGGGCAGTTCCACCCGCGCAATCACCACGTCGTCCGCAGGATTAAGTCGAATGGTCAGATCGGCTGCTTGCAACATGTTGGCTTCTCCTTCGGTAAACGCCGGGGCGCCGGGAAAGAACAGGGGTCGCGCCGGAGCGGATAGACTCGTATTCTAGTCCGGCGCAGCCCCTTTTTGGAGCTGGTATTGCAGCCCGGTACCGTCTAGTGGGACTCGCGCAGGAGCGGCGTGCCGCTGCCGCCTACCAGGAAATCCAGGTCCACGCCTTGGTCCGCCTGATTGACGTGGTCGATGTAGATCTTCAGGTAGCCCCGCTCGGCCATGGGTTTGGGCGCCTTCCATTTCTTGCGCCGCCTTTCCAACTCGGCTTCCGACACGTCGAGGTGCAATTTTCTCTTCGGCACGTCGATCTCGATCATGTCGCCGTCCTGTACCAGCGCCAGCGTCCCGCCTGCCGCGGCTTCCGGGGCGCTGTGCAGCACCACAGTGCCGTAGGCCGTGCCGCTCATGCGCGCATCGGAGATGCGCACCATGTCGGTGATGCCCTTTTTCAGTACCTTGGCAGGCAGCGCAAAGTTGCCGACCTCAGGGAAACCCGGATAACCCTTCGGCCCGCAGTTCTTCAGCACCAGCACGCAAGTTTCGTCCACCTTCAGCTTCGGGTCGTCGATGCGCTTCTTGTAGTCCTCGATGTTCTCGAACACCACGGCGCGGCCGCGATGCTTCATCAGCTTCGGCGTTGCGGCCGAGGGCTTGATCACCGCGCCCCTGGGCACGAGGTTGCCGCGCAGTACCGCTATGCCGCCCTGCTTCTTGAACGGCTTGTCCACCGGGAAGATCACTTTCGGGTTCCAGTTCCTGGCGTCCTTGACGTTGTCCCAGAGGCTCCGGCCGTTCACGGTGGGCGCCTTCCTGTGCAGCAGGCCGGCCCTGCACAGCTCCCTGATCACCACCGGCAGGCCGCCTGCGTAATAGAAGTCTTCCATCAGGTACTCGCCGGAGGGCATCAGGTTCACCAGGCAGGGCAAGTCGCGGCCGAGGCGATCCCAGTCATCCAGAGTGAGCTTGACGCCGATGCGGCCGGCCAGCGCCAGCAGGTGCACCACCGCGTTGGTCGAGCCGCCGATGGCGCCGTTGACACGGATCGCATTCTCGAAGGCCTGCTTGGTCAGGATCTTCGACATGCGCAGGCCTTCCTTCACCATCTGCACGATCCGCTGCCCCGCCATGTGCGCGAGCACGTAGCGGCGCGAGTCCACTGCGGGAATCGCAGCGTTGGTGGGCAACGCCATGCCCAGGGCCTCGGCCATCGACGCCATGGTCGAAGCGGTGCCCATGGTCATGCAATGGCCGGCGGAACGCGACATGGCCTGCTCGGCATCGAGCAGGTCTTCGTCGGTCATTTCGCCGCGCTTGAGCATTTCCTTGAATTTCCACACGTGCGTGCCGGAACCGACGGTCTCGTCGCGCCAGCGTCCATTGAGCATCGGGCCGCCGGACACCACGATGGTCGGCACATCGCAGGATGCCGCGCCCATCATCAGTGACGGCGTGGTCTTGTCGCAGCCGGTCAGCAGCACCACGCCGTCGAGCGGATTGGCGCGGATGGATTCTTCGACGTCCATCGACGCCAGGTTGCGGAACAGCATCGCGGTCGGGCGCATCACCGGCTCGCCCAGCGACATCACCGGGAATTCGAGCGGGAAACCTCCAGCCTCGTAGACGCCGCGCTTGACGCGCTCGGCGATCACGCGGAAATGTGCGTTGCAGGGCGTGAGTTCGGACCAGGTATTGCAGATGCCGATCACGGGACGGTTTTCGAACAAGTGGCGCGGCAGGCCCTGGTTCTTCATCCAGGACCTGTGCACCATGCTGTCGATTCCCGGTCCGCCGAACCACTCGTAACTACGCAGCTTTCTCCTTGCAGCCATTTCTCCCCCTAAAGACAGTTCAAAATCTCATGTAACACGAAGGACACGAAGGAAAAACGAAGGAACACGAAGGAAATCAAAAAGCAAGGAAAGGAGAGATTGGAACGCAATGCAATGACCAAATTACCGAGCTTCGAAGGTGATCTGACCTTGCGACTGTCCGCTACCCACTCTGACTTTATCGCGCTCGAATCATTGTTATAGCTTCTTGCCTTCCCTCGTGCCCCTTCGTTTTTCCTTCGTGCCCCTTCGTGTTAACCGTCTTTCGCCCTAGATCATTCCTTGACGGCGCCGGTCATGCCGGCGACGTAATACTCGACAAAGAACGAATACATCACCGCCACCGGGAGCGAGCCGACCAGCGCGCCCGCCATCAGCGAGCCCCAGTGATACACGTCGCCCTCGACCAGTTCGGTAATCACCCCCACCGGGACCGTCTTGTTCTCGGACGCCGAAATGAAAGTGAGGGCGTAGATGAACTCGTTCCAGGACAGCGTGAACGCAAATATTCCCGCCGAGATCAGCCCCGGCACCGCCAGCGGCAGAACGATCTTGGTGAGGATCTGCCAGCGCGTGGCGCCGTCAATCAGCGCGCACTCCTCCAGCTCGTACGGGATCGAGCGGAAGTAACCCATCAGCAGCCAGGTGCAGAACGGGATCAGGAACGTCGGATAAGTCAGTATCAACGCCATGCGTGTGTCGAAAATCCCGAGCTGGAACACCATGGTTGCCAGCGGTATGAACAGGATGGAAGGCGGAATCAGGTAGGCGAGAAAAATCGCCAGCCCGGTCTGCCGCGATCCCTTGAAACGCAAGCGCTCGATCGCGTAGGCGGCGAACACGCTGGCGACCAGCGCAATGAAGGTGGACACCACCGACACCAGCACCGTGTTCCACATCCACTCCGGATAGGAGGTATCGAAGAAAAGTTTCCTGAAGTGCTCCAGCGTCGGGTTGATGACCCAGAAAGGGTTGCCGGCGCTGGACAGCAGTTCCGCGTTCGGCTTGAACGACGTGATCGCCATCCAGTAGAACGGAAACAGCAGCACGAACAGGAAGATGAGCAACGGAATGTAAACCGTCACCCAGCGCCGCGGCAGCGACTCCAGGTATTGCATGCCTTCGCGCGCGTTGATTTCAGCCATCGCGCGCTCCCGGCGAAAGTGACGAGTGACGGGTGACAAGTGACGCATCGAACGCGGCGCCCTCCAGGAAGGCGTCGTTCTCCTTCACGCCTGTCGCCTCACGTGTCACTTGTCCGTTCCTCCCTGCTGCCACCTTCTCCTCTGCAACCCGAAGTACGAGAACAGGATCGCCGCCAGCAGGAACGGGATCATCGCGGTTGCAATCGCCGCACCTTCGCCCAATGCCCCGCCGGGAATGGCGCGCTGAAACGAAAGCGTGGCCATCAAATGGGTGGCATTGATCGGTCCTCCGCGAGTCAGGACCCAGATCAACTGGAAATCGGTAAAGGTGAACAAGACCGAGAAGGTCATGACCACCGCGATGATCGGCGAGAGCATGGGCAGCGTGACGTGCCAGAACTGCTGCCAGGGGCTCGCGCCGTCGATGCTCGCCGCTTCGTACATCGACGGCGGTATGGTCTGCAGTCCGGCGAGCAGGCAGATCGCCACAAAAGGTATCCCACGCCAGATATTAGCAATGATCGTAGACATGCGCGCCAGGTTCGGCTCGCCGAGAAAATTGATGTACTGGTCGATGATCCCGAGCTTCATCAGCACCCAGCTCACGATCGAGAACTGGGCATCGTAGATCCACCAGAACGCGATCGCCGAGAGTACCGTGGGCACGATGAACGGCAGCAACACGATGGCGCGGACGAACGATTTGAAAGGAATGTGCTTGTTGAGCAGCAAGGCCAGCCACAGTCCAAGAATGAACTTGATGACGCTCGCCACCACCGTGTACACGAAGGTATTGAACACCGACAGCGTGAACACGCTGTCGGTCACCAGGAACTCGTAGTTCTCGATGCCGATCCAGCCCCCGGCACGCCCGACCTTGGCGTCGGTGAAACCCAGCCACACGCCCAGTCCCAGCGGATAGGTCAGAAACACCAGCAGCAGTGCCGCCGCGGGCAGCATGAACAACAGCCCGAGGACATTGCGGTTATCGAAAAATCGCGACAGCGCGCCCATAAAGTCGGTGGCTAGTGGCTAGGAAAACGAGGGGAAAGGTGAAAGGGAAAAGGTTAAAGTGACAATCTGCATTGCCTTCTTACTTTCCTCTTTCACCTTTGACCTTTTGCCTTTCGGCTTTCACCTTTCAACTGAATTCTTCGCAGCACTCGCCTTTGCACCTCGCCCCTCTCGCCTCTCGCCTCACCTGTAATACCGCTTCGCCCGCTTCTCCGCCTTGGAGATCGCATCCTTGACGGTTTCGGCACCGGAGGCGGCCTCGGCGACCATGTTGACCACGATGAAATCGGCGATGCAACCCGCCGAGGCGGTGCCGAGCGTACCGGCGTAGCCGTTGGGCAGCATGTTCTTGCAGGAATACTTGAACGGCGTGTGCTTCGGGTCCACGGTCCAGACCGGATTACGCTCGTAGAAGGTCAGCGGCTGGGTGACGAAGCCGATCGATGCCTTCTGCCATTCCTCGTACTGCTCCTTCTCCATCATGAAGCGCAGGTATTCCTTGGCCGCGTTCGGATACCTGGTGTACTTGAAGATCACGCAGGTGAAGAACAGCGCGCTCATCGTCGGATGGCCGACCGGCCCGACCGGGAACACGGCATGGTTAATGTCCCTGGCGATTTCCTGCATTTTCGAATCATTCGAGGTCTTCGCCGCGTAATAGATCGAGATGCCGTTGTTGGTGAGGCTGATATCCCCGGCGAGAAAGGCCTTGTTGTTGTTCGGATCGAGCCAGGAAAGCGTGCCGGAAATGAAGGTCGGATACAGCTCCCTGGCGTACTCTAACGCGGCCGCGGTTTCCTTCGAATTGATCGCCAGCCGGTTCTGCTCATCCACCATCTTTCCGCCGAATGCCCAGATCAGCCAGTGGCACCAGCCGTTGGCGTCCCCGGTGGCGTTGCCGAGCGCGAATCCGGGCGGGGTGCCGTTCTTCTTCAGTGCCTTGCACAGCTTCAGGAACCCGTCAGTGTCTTTGGGGAATTCCTTGAAGCCGGCGGCGTTCAAGTGGCTGGTGCGGTAGTTCATGCAGTTGCCGCCGGCGCCGAGCGGCAACGCGATCCAGCGTCCGCCATTCCTGCCATAGGCAAGCGCGCTCGGATACCAGGGGCCGTATTTCTTTCCCAGGTACTCGCACAGATCGCCGATCTCGAGCAGCTTGTCGGGATACTGGTGCGAGTCGTCGTTGGTGGAGAGAATGATGTCGGGTCCGCTGCCCACGTTCGCGGCGACCGCGGCCTTGGGACGCAGGTCCTCCCAGTTTTCGTTGTCCACCTTGACCTCTACGCCGGTCTTTGCGGTGAATGCCCTGGTGTTGGCCATCCACTGGTCCTCGTCGCCCTGGACGAAGCGCTTCCAGCGCAGTACCCGGAGTTTCGCGCCCGGCTCGGGTTTGAAAGAAAGCTCCTGAGCGTAACAGTCGCGCGCCAGCATCGGCGCGCCGAGTGTGGCGCCCGCGAGAGCGGAAGCCTGGAGAAAACGACGCCTTGTGATTCGAGTCATGTTATGCCTCCGGGTCTGAATCAGGAAATGCGTGCGCCGGAAACCGGATCGAACAGGTAGGTCTTGCCTTCGACGGGTTTGAGGCTGATGGTGTCGCCCGGACGGAAAGTATGGCGCTCGCGAGAAATCGCGGACACATCGTGATCCGCCAGCTTGCAGAAAACCTGGGTGTCGGCACCGGTCGGCTCGACCACGATCACCTGCACCTGCACGCAGGATTCGCCGATGTTGAAATGCTCCGGCCGCACGCCGAGAATGACCTCGCCGTCGCGGGGCCCGCCGCTGCCCGGCACCGGGATGACGCAACCTTCCGCAATCTGTACGCCGCGACCTGATGGGCCGGCCACGATCCTGCCGGGCAGAAAATTCATCGCCGGCGAACCGATGAACCCGGCCACGAACAGATTGACCGGCTCGTCGTACAGATCCAGGGGCGTGCCGATCTGTTCGACCCGGCCGCCGTTCATCACCACGATGGTGTCGGCCATGGTCATGGCTTCGATCTGATCGTGCGTGACGTAAATCGAGGTGGTCTTCAGGCGCTGGTGCAGTTCCTTGATCTCGGTGCGCATCTCCACCCGCAACTTGGCATCCAGGTTCGACAGCGGTTCGTCGAACAGAAAAACCTGCGGGTCGCGCACGATGGCGCGGCCCATGGCTACGCGCTGGCGCTGGCCGCCCGAGAGCTGGCGCGGGTAACGGTCGAGGTAGTCCGTGAGTCCGAGGATCTGCGCCGCCTTGTCCACGCGCTGGCGCATCTCCTCCCTGCTTCTGCCGGCCAGCTTCATGGAGAAGGCCATGTTGTCGAAGACCTTCATGTGCGGATACAGCGCGTAGTTCTGAAAAACCATGGCAATGTCGCGCTGCTTGGGCGGCACATTGTTGACGACGCGATCGCCGATCATGATCTCGCCTTCGGAAATTTCCTCGAGCCCGGCGATCATGCGCAACAGCGTGGACTTGCCGCAGCCGCTTGGGCCGACCAGCACCACGAACTCGCCGTCGGCGATGGAAATGTCCACGCCGTGGACGACCTTGGTACTGCCGAAGGATTTGCGAACCTGCTTGAGCTCGACCGAGGCCATTTACGCGAACCTGGAGCGGTACTGATCTGACGGTCGCGACGCGCGGATCGCGCCGACAGGAAGGGCGGTGCCGCGGTCCATCCCCTCTCCCCCTTGTAATGGTT
>JBGQGT010000085.1:0-8285 GCA_041497595.1 Gammaproteobacteria bacterium | reverse complement strand
CGCGGCGGAGGCTTTGTACATGCGGCTGTGGAGAAAACGAATATGAAAGTCGCGTTGCGCACTGAAGGCCTCTCGAAGCAGTGGGGCAGCTTCAAGGCCAACAGCGACCTGAACATTGCACTGCCGCTGGGGGCGCGCCATGCGCTGATCGGCCCCAACGGCGCGGGCAAGACCACATTCATCAATCTGTTGACCGGAGTGTTCGCGCCGACCTCGGGAAAGGTGTACCTGGGCGAAGAGAACGTAACGCACCTGCCCCAGTACCAGCGGGTCAAACGCGGCATGAGCCGCACCTTCCAGATCAACACGCTGTTCCCGGGGCTCACAGTGCTGGAATCGGTAGTGCTCGCGGTCTGCGAACGCAGGGGTATCGCCGGCAGATGGATGACCACCGTGGCGAAACAACGCGAAGCCGTGGAAGAAGCGGAAAATCTGCTCGAGTCGCTGCATCTTTTTCAGGAAGCCGATGCGCTCACCCGCAATCTGCCCTACGGCAAGCAACGCCTGGTGGAGATCGTGCTGGCGCTGGCGACCAGGCCGAAAATCCTGCTGCTCGATGAACCCGGCGCCGGCATCCCGTCGGCGGAAAGCGCGGAACTGTTTGGCGTCATCGCCGGACTGCCGGGCGACGTGACCATCCTTTTCATCGAGCACGACATGGGCCTGGTGTTCCGTTTCGCCGAGCGCATCACCGTACTGGTCGGCGGGCGGGTACTCACCGAAGGCACACCCGCGGAGATCGCGGCCGATGTGCGGGTGAAGGAAGTCTATCTCGGGGAGGCGCAGCATGGCTGAATTGCTGCGCCTCGACAACGTCAGCGCCGGTTACGGCGAAGCCGTGGTGCTGGAGGACATATCGCTTTCCATTGCGGAGGGGGACAGCCTGGCATTGCTGGGCCGCAACGGCATGGGCAAGACCACGTTGCTCGTCACGTTGATGGGGCTCACGCGGTTGCACCGCGGAGCGATCCGCTTGCGCGGAGCCGACATCAGCGCGCTGCCCACGCACCAGCGCGTGCATTCAGGGCTGGGCTGGGTGCCGCAGGAGCGCAGCATGTTCGCCTCCCTCACCGTCGAAGAGCATCTCACCGCGGTGGCGAGGCCGGGGCACTGGAACGTCGGTCGGGTGTACCGGATCTTTCCCAGGCTGGAGGAACGCCGGCGCAACCTGGGCAATCAACTCTCGGGCGGCGAGCAGCAGATGCTCGCCATTGCCCGCGCGCTCATGGTCAATCCGCGCCTGCTGCTGCTCGACGAACCGATGGAGGGCCTGGCCCCGATCATCGTGCAGGAAATGATGGCGGTAATCCGGCAACTGGTGGCAGACGGCGGCATCGCGGTGATTCTGGTGGAGCAGCACGCCAAGCTCGCCTTGTCGCTTACCAGCCAGGCGATCGTGCTGGAACGCGGGCGGATCGCGCACCGCTCCGACAGCGCCAGTCTGTTGCGCGATGCCGATTCCCTGAGCCGCCTGGTGGCGGTGGCCTGACGCGGCGATGGGTCGCCGCCGACGGCGTGCGGGTGGATAATGTCCGGAAATTCCGTGCGACGGAGAACCAAAACGCCGCATTGCGATCAAGAGACATGAGGATTCCGGACGCCAGGGAGAGGGATCATGGAGCGTGATAACGGCTTTCTCGCAGTGCGGCGGCAGTTTCTGCGAACCTGGGCGGCGCTGCCGCTGGCGCTCGCCTCGAGCGGCGTGGCTTTGCCCGCGTGGGCGCAGGCCGTGCCGACTCCGGAGTGCGGCGACGACGACGATCCGACGCCGCGACAGATGGAGGGGCCGTTCTTCAAACCGCGCACGCCGCAGCGGACCTCGCTGCTGGAACCCGGAATCAATGGAACCAGACTGGTGCTGACCGGATTCGTGCTTTCGACAGCGTGCAAGCCGGTCGCGCGTGCGCTGCTGGATTTCTGGCAGGCCGACGGCCATGGCGATTACGATAACCAGGGCTATCGGCTGCGCGGCCACCAGTTCAGCGACGGCGATGGGCGCTACCGTTTGGAAACCATCGTTCCCGGGTTGTATCCGGGCCGCACCCGCCACATCCACGTCAAGGTCCAGGCACCCAACCGTCCGGCGCTCACCACGCAGGTTTACTTTCCGGGCGAAGCGCAGAATGAAGACGACTTTCTTTTCCGTCCAGATCTGCTTATGAAGATTCGCAATGCCGGCGGCGCCAGGGACGGGCGCTTCGATTTCGTGCTCAAACTCGCCTGATTTGCAGGCCGCGGCCGGGCCTCTGCGCGCCACGCCCCATGACAACCCTTCTGCAATCGCGAACGCTGAGTGTTTCCATCGATTGTCGCCCGTACAGGGTGTATGCGTTCGTGTCGAACCCCGAGAATCTTCCCGGATGGGCGGCGGGACTGTGCAAATCGGTCAGGAAGTCGGATGCGGGATGGATCGTGGAAACAACCCAGGGGCCGATGAACCTGCGCTTCGCCGGGAAGAATGATCTCGGCGTGCTGGATCACTACGTCAGTCCGCAATCCGGCGTGGAAGTCTACGTGCCTATGCGGGTCGTATCAAACGGTCCCGGAGCCGAGGTGCTCTTCACCGTGTTTCGCTTGCCGGAAATGTCCGACGAAAAGTACGCTGAAGACGCCGCAACGGTGGCGCGGGATCTCGAGACATTGAAAAGAGTGCTGGAGAGGTGATCCCGCGAAGGCACGCCAAACGTGGAATCAGCGACGGAGAGTTGCCTTCAGGCATCGCTGTTGCCGCGCTTGCGAGAAAATCGCATGCCAAGAGCCAGGCGTGACAACGTGAATGGGTAATGCTAACCCGCATAGTTGCATAATCGCGGTCCGGGTCGACCCGGCAGAAATCCTGGGGAGCGCCCGCCGATGATCATCGTCCACCATCTCAACAATTCGCGTTCGCAGCGCGTGCTTTGGCTGCTCGAGGAACTGGGCGTCGAGTACGACATCAAGCGCTACCAGCGCGATCCGAAGACCATGCTGGCGCCGCCGGAGTTGCGCCAGGTGCATCCGCTCGGCAAGTCGCCGGTGATCACCGACGGCGGTCTGACGCTCGCCGAGTCCGGCGCGATCATCGAATATCTCGTTGAGCGCTATGGCAACGGACGCCTGGTGCCCGCGGCCGGGACGCGCGAGAAGCTGCGCTACAGTTATTGGCTGCATTACGCCGAGGGCTCGATTCAGCCGATGCTGCTGATGAAACTGATTTTCGACCGGATCGAGAAGGCACCGATGCCTTTCTTCGCCCGCCCGATCGCCAGGGCGATCTCCAAGAACACCAAGAGTTCGTTCATCGAGCCGAATATCAAGCGGCATCTGGATTACATGGAAGCCGAGCTCGGTAAGACGCCCTGGTTTGCCGGCAACGAGTTCACCGCCGCCGACGTCCAGATGAGCTTTCCCCTGGAGGCGGCCACCGTGCGCGCCGGGCTGGATTCACGCTGGCCGAATCTGATGGCATTCCTCGGTCGCATCCACGCGCGCCCGGCCTACAAGCGGGCGATAGAAAGAGGCGGCGAGTATCAGTTGCTGCGCTGATCGCGCTGCGGGAGCAGGCAGCCGAGATGGTGCTGATTACCTACGAGATCTGAGGAAGCGCCCCGGGGACACCCGGCGTCTCAGCCATTCCGTTTCTTGCGCTTGCCCATGCGGACAAGGCACCGGACGCGGGGAACGGCGCTGTTACAGCCTTGCCCTTTCAGATATCCCAGGGGTTGGGCCTGTCGGCGCCGATGCCGTATTTCCCGATCGCCTGCTGGACGGTATTGGCGTCGATCGAGCCTTCGTCGGCAAGCGCCTTGAGCGCGGCCACCGCGACGTGGCGGCGATCCACTTCGAAGAAATCGCGAAGCCGCTCGCGCGTGTCGCTTCTGCCGAAGCCATCGGTGCCGAGCGCGACATATCTGCGCGGTACCCAGTTGCGGATCAGGTCCGCGACGGTGCGCATGTAATCGCTGGCGGCGATCACCGGGCCCGCGGTCTTCTCGAGGCACTGTTCGACCCAGGACTGTTTCTGGTCTCCGACCGGGTGCAGGCGGTTATGGCGTTCTACGCCGATACCGTCGCGGCGCAATTCGGTGAAACTGGTGACGCTCCACACGTCGGCGCCGACATTCCAGTCGCTTTCCAGCAATTCCGCCGCTGCGAGCACCTCGCGCAGAATCGTCCCCGAACCAAGCAGCTGGACCTGCGGAGTCTGCTTTTTCCCTCGTCCCTCGCCCCTCGTCCCTCGTCCCTCGGGCAAGCGGTACATGCCACGCAAAATTCCTTCCTCCGCGCCTTGCGGCATCGCCGGATGCGCGTAGTTCTCGTTCATCACCGTGACGTAATAGAACACGTCTTCCTGGTTTTCGAGCATGCGGCGCATGCCGTCGCGAATGATGACCGTGAGCTCGTAGCCGAACGCCGGATCGTAGGCCACGCAGTTCGGCACGGTGGAGAAAAGCAGGTGGCTGGATCCGTCCTCGTGCTGCAGGCCTTCGCCGGAGAGCGTGGTTCGCCCGGCGGTGGCGCCGAGCAGGAAGCCGCGCGCGCGCGAGTCGCCCGCGGACCACACCAGGTCGCCGATGCGCTGGAAGCCGAAGCAGGAATAGAAGATGTAGAACGGCAGCATCGGCACGCCGTGCGCGCTGTACGAGGTCGCGGCGGCGATCCATGAGGAAATCGCGCCGGCCTCGGTGATGCCTTCCTCGAGTATCTGCCCGTCCTTGGCCTCCTTGTAATAGAGCAGCTCGTCCTTGTCCTCCGGCTCGTAGAGCTGGCCGTGCGGCGAATAGATCGCCACCTGGCGGAACAGCGACTGCATGCCGAAGGTGCGCGCCTCGTCGGCGACGATCGGCACGACATGCTTGCCGAGCGATTTGTCGCGCAGCAATTGCGACAGCATGTTCACGAACACCATGGTGGTGGACTGCTCGCGATCGCCGGTGCCTTCGAGCAGACGGGCGAAGCTGTCGAGCGCGGGCACCTGCAACACCCGGCCTTTCGGCGCGCGGGCCGGAACATAACCACCGAGCGCCTGGCGGCGCGCGTGCAAATACTTCATCTCCGGGCTGTCGGCGGCCGGCTCGTGGAAGCGCAGGTCGTGCACGTCGGCATCGGAAAGCGGCAGCGCGAACCTGTCCCTGAAGGCGAGCAACGTGTCGTCTTCGAGCTTCTTCGCCTGGTGCGCGGCCATCTTGCCCTGCGCCGTGCCCATGCCGTAGCCCTTCTTGGTCTGGGCGAGGATCACGGTGGGGCGGCCCTTGTGGTTCACCGCGGCGTGATACGCCCCGTAGATCTTGATCGGGTCGTGGCCGCCGCGCTTCAGCCGGTCGATGTCCTCGTCGGACATGTGCGCCACGAGTTGCTGGAGTTCCGGGTATTTGCTGAAGAAGGCCTCGCGGTTGAAGCGGCCGTCTGTCGCGGCGTACTTCTGGAATTCGCCGTCAACGGTCTCGTGCAGCCGCTTGAGGATGACGTTGTCGCGGTCGCGGGCGAACAGCGGGTCCCAGTCCGAGCCCCACATCACCTTGATCACGTTCCAGCCGGCACCGGCGAACAGGCCTTCGAGTTCCTGGACGATCGAGCCGTTGCCGCGCACCGGGCCGTCGAGGCGCTGCAGGTTGCAGTTCACCACGAAAATGAGGTTGTCCAGCCCCTCGCGCGCCGCCATAGCAAGCCCGGCGATGGATTCGGGTTCGTCCATCTCGCCGTCGCCGACGAAACACCACACCTTGCGGCTCTTGGTTTCGAGGATGCCGCGGTCCTCGAGATAGCGCATGAAGCGCGCCTGGTAGATCGAGGTGATCGAACCGAGCCCCATCGAGCCGGTGGGGAACTGCCAGAACTCCGGCATCAGCCATGGGTGGCAGTACGAGGACAGCCCCTTGCTGCCGGTCTCGCGGCGGTAACGGTCGAGGTTTTCCTCGGTCAGCCGGCCCTCGAGGAAGGCGCGGGCGTAAACGCCGGGCGCGGAGTGCGGCTGGAAGTAGATCGCATCGCCGTTCTGGCCGGCGCGAAAGAAGTGGTTGTAGCCGACTTCGAAGAGATCCGCGGACGAGGCGTAGGTGGCGATGTGGCCGCCGAGCTCGGGATGGGCGCGATTGGCGCGCACCACCATCGCCAGCGCATTCCAGCGCACCAGCGCGGAAATCCGTGCTTCGATCTCCGCATTGCCGGGGAACTGCGGCTGGTCGGCGAGCGAAACCGTGTTCGCGTACGGCGTGTTCAGCACCGGCGGCATCGGCACGCGCATCATGCGCGCGTGATCCAGCAGTTTTCTGAGCACGAAGGTGGCCCGCTCCGGGCCTTCGTTCTCGACCACTGCGTCGAAAGCATCCAGCCATTCCTTGGTCTCGACCGGATCGAGGTCCTGGGTGAGAACGCGCCACAGGCCGGAAACGCTGATGTCGGAAAGGTCGGTCATGCGATTTCTCCTCGCGGCCGGCGCATCAGGTGATGGCGGCCCCGAATTCTATTTTCGAAGCCGGAATGCTAAACCGATTCACGAAGCACGTGGTTTCGTTTACCCTGTTAAAATCCGATAAATTAAGCATACATGGCTGTAAATTATCAATGAAACAGCACGAAATGCCGGATTTGCAGCTCGACGCGATAGACTGGCGGATCCTCAGTCTGCTGCAGGGCGACGCCCGCATGTCCAATGTCGAGCTCGCCAAGGCGGTGGGCCTGTCGCCTTCGCCCTGCCTGAACCGGGTGCGGGCGCTCGAGGAGGCGGGCTACATCAGCCGCTACGTGACGCTGCTCGATGCGCTGCGGGTCGGGCTCAAGGTGAGCGTGTTCATCCAGGTCACGCTGGAACGGCAGATCGAGCCGGCGCTCGAGACCTTCGAGAAGGCGATCCGCGGACGGCCCGAGGTCATGGAGTGCTATCTCATGACCGGAGACGCGGACTATTTGTTGCGCGTGGTGGTGCCAGACATCCAGGTTCTCGAAGACTTCATCCTCAATTTCCTCTCTCGCGTGCCGGGGGTGGGCAACATCAAGTCGAGCTTTGCGTTGAAGCAGGTGAAGTATCAGACGGCGTTGCCGCTGCCCGTCGAGGCGGGCAGACCGGGGGGAGCGCGGCCGCGGCCCGGCAAGAGGCGGCAGGCGAGGAACCGATGAGCCGGCGTGCGCACCTCGGTTCGATGTATCGCGTTATTGCTGGCGCCTGATTTGTTTCAGGACGGCCGGATTGTCCCAGAACGCCTGCGCGCGCTGCAGATTCTCCTGCGGCGCCAGCAGGAATTTTTCCTTGGCAGCCTGATTGAAGAAGCAGTAGATCTTGCCCTCGGGCGAGAGCCAGACGACCGCGCAATCCGTGGAAATCGGGGTTCCCTCCGCCATGCCCATTGCGCAATGGCCGTCGTATTCGGGGTCTGCACCCCAGGCCGGCGTGGCCACCGCAAGCAGAATCGCGAAACCGAGAGACACGAAAATTCTCATTCCCACTCCTTTCGCAAATCGACCGCCCGGCGTCAGGCCCCTTTTTCGGACAGCCCGGCTGCGTTACGCTGAGGAAACATGATACGCAAGGCGCAACGACGCCGGCACCTGCCCGCGTCACGGCCCGAACGGGCGAGGCGCCCCTCGGGGCATTATCCGCCAGGCGATCGGGAAGTATGCAACGGGCTAGGCAGATAAGGATGGGAAGATGACAGCAGAAGCATGGGTAGGGCAGGCGCAAGCGGCGGCGGCGCGGATGAACAAGCCGGGCGTGAGCTCCCTGGACCAATTGCGCAACCGTTCGGGGCTGGAGTTCCTGCGGGATATCGCCTCGGGCGTGCTGCCGCTGCCGCCGATCGGCAAGGCGTTGAATTTTTTCCTGCTGGAAGCGGACGAAGGACGGGTGGTGTTCCAGGGCACCCCGACCTTCGACTTCTACAATCCGATCGGCACTGTGCACGGCGGCTGGACCGCGACGCTGCTCGACTCCTGCATGGCTTGCGCGGTCCAGACGACGCTGAAGAAAGGCCAGGGCTACACCACCGCCGAACTGAAGCTGAACTTCGTGCGTCCGTTGACCGACCAGACCGGGCCGGTGCGCGCCGAAGGCAAGGTCATCCACACGGGCCGGCAGATCGCCACGTCGGAAGGGCGCCTGTTCGGTCCCGACGGCAAGCTCTACGCCCACGGCACCACGACCTGCATGATCTTCGACTTGCCGAAAGAGCAGGCTAAAGGTGAAAGATAAGAGGGTAAGTCTCAGCGTTCGTCCAACACCCGAGTCTCAGCGTTCGTCCAACACTCGGAGTAAGGTTTTCGGTTTTGATAAGGGTTGGTCATGACTAAAAAACACGCATTGAGCGAAGGCG
>JBGQGT010000084.1:0-8353 GCA_041497595.1 Gammaproteobacteria bacterium | reverse complement strand
CGGCCGATTGCCTTCACCGACTGCGCAATGTCCATCGCGTGCATGTCCTGCGAGCGCACCAGGATCGCGTCCGGCGACTGCACGTGCGTCCCCACGGTATAGCGCTCCGCGGGCAACCGCTTCAGGCCGACCGAGGAAATCGAATTGAGCGTCAGGATGCGCAGAGGGTCAGCCATGTCGGCCTTCGAACTCGCGCATCAATTGGACCAGTGCCCTGACTCCTTCCACCGGCATGGCGTTGTAAATCGACGCGCGCATGCCGCCCACCGAACGGTGACCCTTGAGCTGCGTCATGCCGCGCGCCTTGGCCTGTTTCAGGAACTCCTCGTCCAATGTGTCGTCCTTGAGCCGGAACGGGATGTTCATGATCGAGCGATCTTCCTTCGCCACCGGACTGGCGAAGAACCGGCTGCCGTCGAGAAACTCGTAAATCAGGCCGGCCTTGAGAAGGTTGACCTTTTCCATCTCGCCCAGTCCGCCCATTTTCTTCAGCCACTGGAATACCAGTCCGGCGATATAGAGCGCATACGTGGGCGGCGTGTTGTACATCGAGTCGCTGTCGGCGTGGATCTTGTAGTCGAGCATCGCCGGCGTGCCCGGCAATGCCTGGCCGATCAGGTCCTCGCGCACGATCACGATGGTCAGTCCGGCAGGCCCGATGTTTTTCTGCGCGCCCGCATAGATCACGCCGAACCTCGGCACATCCAGCGGCCGTGCCAGGATGTGCGAAGACATGTCCGCAACCAGCGGCACGCCGCCGGTATCGGGCAGCCAGTGATACTCGATGCCGCCGATGGTTTCGTTGGAGGTGATGTGCACGTATCCCGAATCCGGGCTGAGCTTCCACACCGATTCCTTGGGCACGTAGCTGAAATTTCTGTCCGCCGAACTCGCCGCCACATTGACGCTGCAGAATTTCCCGGCCTCGGCAATCGCCTTCTTGGCCCATTCGCCGGTATGGATGTAGTCGGCCGACTTTTTTCCGCGCAACAGGTTCATCGGCACCATGGCGAACTGCGCGGTTGCCCCACCCTGCAGGAACAGAACCTTGTATTTCGCCGGAATGGCAAGCAAGGCGCGCAGGTCGGCTTCCGCCACTTCCGCGATGGCGATGAATTCCTTGCTGCGGTGACTCATTTCCATGACCGACGTGCCGGTGCCATGCCAGTCGAGCAATTCGTCGCGCGCCTGTTCCAGGACCGACTGCGGCAGGACCGCCGGTCCCGGACTGAAGTTGAAAACTCTTCCCACTTTTTCTTTCTTTCTAAGGATTGGAATTCGCTGCAGACTGCCTCAACTCGTTTCGCCCTCACCCTGGTCCTGCTCCGGCGGCCCGTCGGCGGACTCGTTCCGGTCCGGATCGGCCTCCGCAATGGGGGCCGGTTCCGAGCCGGGATCCGAGTCCGGCTCCGGGCCCACATCGTCGTCCTTGTCCACGATTTTCTGCAGGCCGGCGAGTTTCTCTTCCGGACCGAGGTTGATCAACGTCACCCCCTGGGTGGAACGGCTCATTTCGCGTATTTCCTTGACCCGGGTGCGTATCAGCACGCCGCCGGTGGTAATGAGCATGATTTCGTCGCTTTCCTCGACCAGCGTGGCCGCCACCACATTGCCGTTGCGGGCGCTGGTCTGGATCGCGATCATCCCCTGGGTGCCGCGGCCGTGGCGGGTGTACTCGGCGATCGGGGTACGCTTGCCGTAGCCGTTCTCGGTAGCCGTGAACACCGACACGGTCTCGTTTTCCGCCACCAGCAGCGAGATGACTTTCTGGCCGCGCGAGAGCTTCATGCCGCGCACACCGCGCGCCACGCGCCCCATCGGCCGCACATCCTGCTCGTCGAAACGCACCGCCTTGCCGGCGTCAGAGAACAGCATGATGTCTTGCCGCCCTTCGGTGAGCGCCACGCCGATCAGGTAGTCCCCCTCTTCCAGATCCACCGCGATGATTCCGGACGGGCGCGGGCGCGAAAAATCGGAAAGCGGCGTTTTCTTGACCGTGCCGTTGGACGTGGCCATGAACACGTACTTGTGCTCGTCGAACTCCTTGACCGGCAGGATCGCGGTGATCTTCTCGCCGTCCACCAGCGGCAGCAGGTTGACGATGGGTTTTCCGCGGCTGGCGCGCCCGCCCTGCGGTACGTTGTATACCTTGATCCAGTACAGGCGCCCGCGATTGGAGAAGCACAGCACGTAGTCGTGGGTATTGGCGATGAACAGATTGTCGATGAAATCGTCTTCCTTGGTCGCCGTGGCCTGCTTGCCGCGACCACCGCGCTTCTGCGCCCGGTAGTCGGCGAGCGGCTGGGCCTTCACGTAGCCGGTGTGAGACAGCGTCACCACCACGTCCTCGGGCGCAATCAGGTCCTCCATGCTCAGGTCCTGGGCATCCATCACGATTTCGCTGCGGCGTTCGTCGCCGAACTGGCTGCGGGTCTCGGCGAGCTCGTCGGCGATGATCCTGGTGATGCGCTCCGGCTTGGCAAGGATGTCGAGCAGGTCGGCAATCTTGTCCATGACCTCCTTGTATTCGTTGACGATCTTCTCCTGCTCCAGTCCGGTCAGGCGCTGCAACTGCATTTCCAGGATGCGCTGCGCCTGCACCTCGGAGAGCCGGTAGCCGTTGGACTGCAATCCATAGTCGCGCCCCAGGCCCTCCGGGCGCGAAGAGGATACGTCGGCGCGTGCCAGCATGTCCTCCACCAGTTGCGAGCGCCACATGCGCGACATCAAGTCGCGCTTGGCTTCAGCCGGAGCGGGCGCGGCCTTGATCAGCGCGATGATTTCATCGACGTTGGAAAGCGCCACCGCCAGTCCTTCCAGGATGTGGCCGCGTTCGCGCGCCTTGCGCAATTCGAACACCGTGCGGCGGGTGACCACTTCGCGACGGTGGCGCAGGAAGGCGTCGAGAATATCCTTCAGATTGAGCAGGCGGGGCTGGCCGTCCACCAGCGCCACCATGTTCATCCAGAACGTGTCCTGCATCTGCGTTTCTTTGTACAGGTTGTTCAGGATGACTTCGGGGACTTCGCCGCGCTTGAGCTCCAGCACCACGCGCATGCCGGACTTGTCGGATTCGTCGCGGATTTCGGAGAGGCCATCGAGGCGCTTGTCGCGCACCAGCTCGCCGATCTTGATAAGGAGTGCCGACTTGTTGACCTGGTAAGGCAGCTCGTCGACGACGATGGCCTGACGGTTGCCCTTTTCCAGCTCCTCGATGTGGGTGCGCGCGCGGATTACCACGCGGCCGCGGCCGGTGCGGTAACCCTCCTTGACTCCCGTGGTGCCGTAGATGATTCCACGGGTCGGAAAGTCCGGTCCCGGGATGATTTCCATCAGTTCGTCGATGCTGATTTCGGGCCGCTCCAGGATTGCCAGGCAGGCACCGACGACTTCGCGCAGGCTGTGCGGTGGAACGTTGGTGGCCATCCCCACCGCGATACCGGCTGAGCCGTTGATCAGCAGGTTGGGAATCCTGGTGGGCAGGACACTGGGCTCCTGCTCCTTGCCGTCGTAGTTCGGGACGAAATCGACGGTTTCCTTGTCGATGTCGGCCAGCAACTCGGAGGCGATCTTCTCCAGGCGGCACTCGGTATAGCGGTACGCCGCCGCCGAATCGCCGTCCACCGAACCGAAATTGCCCTGTCCGTCGACCAGGGTGTAGCGCATCGAGAAGTCCTGCGCCATGCGCACCAGGGCTTCATAGGTGGCCGTATCGCCGTGCGGATGGTACTTGCCGAGGACATCGCCGACCACGCGCGCGCATTTCACGTAAGGCCGGTTCCAGACGTTGTTGGCCTCGTGCATCGCAAACAGGATGCGGCGGTGCACCGGCTTGAGGCCGTCTCTTACGTCCGGTAGCGCGCGCCCCACGATCACGCTCATCGCGTAGTCGAGGTAGGAGCGCCGCATCTCCTCTTCGAGGCTGATTGGGAGGGTTTCTTTGGCGAATTGATCCATCAGGAATGGTCAGTTTTCTTGTTGCAAACAGTCACGATTCTGTCCCGCTCGACCCGCTAGACTTGCCAGGACGTTTGGAGGGGATGGCTTGCTGGGAAGCCCCTTGATTCGTTCCAGCGCAAGCTTTGCATTTTATCATGGCGCTTCTTCCCGAGACATTGTCCGGCGCGTCTTTTTGCGTGACCTCGAAGGTGTATCAGCCCACGGCAATACGGGGATGATGCATCGGCCTCGGCCGCGCGGCTGCGAACCGTTGCGCTTCGATCCAAGTTAAGCGTTGTTAAGCGACCCGGGAATGGGCAATAATGCAAGAGTCCTTGACCAGCATGATCAGGAGAAACCAAAATGCGACCCAAGACCAATCGGCTGTTGATGTTGTTAATCGGCGCAATGCTTGCGGGCTGCGCCAGCCAGACCGAGCGCAGCAGTTCCGGCGGCGGTGCGGAACAAGCGCCGGCCCCGGCACCGACCCCCGCGCCGGCCCCGGCGTACGAGCCAAAGAGCGAAAACGTGCAGTTCGTGGATCGCCCGCTCGAGGAAACACCGCCTCCGCCACCGGCCCCGGTTGCGAAAGCGCCCGAGCAACCCCTTCCTGATTTTCCGATAACCAAGTACGAGGTCGAGCCGGAAGAAGAAGTCGGAGACCTCGGCACGCAGCCGGAGGAGTCGGCTGCTGCGGACTACTCCGAGGAGGAACTTGCCGCGAAGGATAGCGTGGTGGGCGAGCCGTCCGAGGTTGCTGACGAGGAGGAGGAGGAAGTCGCCGATCTGGGGACGCAGCCGGACGACTCCGGCACGATGCAGTACCCGGAAGAAGACCTCGCAGCGATGGACAGCGTGGTCGGCGAACCGACGCAGGTGGCCGACGAACCCGAAGAGGAAGTCGGCGATCTGGGCACGCAACCGGACGACTCCGGCACGATGCAATACCCGGAAGAAGACCTCGCAGCGATGGACAGCATGGTCGGCGAACCGACGCAGGTGGCCGACGAACCCGAAGAGGAAGTCGGCGATCTGGGCACGCAACCGGACGAGTCGGGCACCATGAGTTACCCCGAGCAACAACTTGCCTCCGAGAAAGTGATCAGCGAGCCGAAACAGTACCCCGACGAGCCTGTGGCCAAGGCCCCGGTGAGAGTCAGCTTCGATGCAGAACCGCTGTTCAGTTTCGACAAGTCCGTCGTTCGCAGTGACCAGCGCGGCAAGCTCGATGAATTTGTCGCCAGCCTGAAGGGAGCGAAATACGACTCGATTAGTGTGATCGGCTATGCCGACCGCATCGGCACCGAGAAATACAACCAGAAACTGTCGGAACGCCGCGCCAACGCGGTGAAGACCTATCTGGTACGCCAGGGCGTCCCCGCCGGCAAGATCAATGCCGAGGGACGCGGCGAATCAGGGCCGGTGACCGGAGATACCTGCAGCCGCCAGCGCGGCAAGGCGTTGATTGCCTGCCTGGAGCCGGACCGCCGGGTGGATGTCAGCGTCACCGCGACCAAGGCTTCCAACTGAAGCGGCAGCTTGCCGACGAGCAATCGAAAGCCCTGCGAATGCAGGGCTTTTTTTTAGAGCCTCCATGCAGGAAATGAGCGCAAGCTTTTCCGCCGATACCGTCATCGAAGCGCGCTGGGTCATCCCCGTCGAACCGCGCGGCGTCGTGCTCAACGACCATGCCGTGGCCATCGCCGGCGACCGCATCACCGCGGTATTGCCGCGCGCGGAAATGCGCCGGCGGTGCAAGGCCGGCCGGACCCACGATCTTTCCACCCATGCGCTGATTCCGGGACTGGTGAATCTTCATACACACGCGGCGATGACGCTGATGCGGGGACTGGCCGATGACCTGCGGCTCATGGATTGGCTGGAAAAACACATCTGGCCCGCCGAGGCCAGGCACGTCTCGGCGCAGTTCGTGTACGACGGCACCCTGCTCGCCTGTGCCGAAATGCTGCGCGGTGGTGTCACCTGTTTCAACGACATGTATTTTTTTCCAGAGATGGCCGGACGCGCCGCGTTGGATGCCGCGATCCGTGCCGTTCTGGGGATCGTGCTGATCGAATTTCCGACGGCGTACGCCAGCGACGCACAGGATTACCTGCGCAAGGGCCTGGCGATGCGCGATGAACTCAAGAGCGAGGCCTTGTTGTCCTTCTGCATGGCGCCGCATGCCCCCTACACCGTCAGCGACAGGAGTTTCGAACAAATCCTCACGCTTTCCGAACAGCTGCAGATCCCGATCAACACGCACCTGCACGAAACGCGCGACGAAATCCGGGAGAGTGAAAGCAAGTTCGGAGTGCGGCCGCTTGCCCGGCTGGAAAAGTTGGGCCTGCTGGGCCCGGGCTTCATCGCCGTTCATGCCGTCCACCTCGACCCGGCCGAGATCGCGCTGCTGGCCCGGCTCGGCGCTTCGGTCGCGCACTGTCCATCGTCGAACCTCAAGCTTGCCAGCGGCATCGCACCGGTGGGCGCCATGCTGTCGGCGGGAATGAACGTCGGCCTCGGCACCGACGGCGCGGCAAGCAACAACCGGCTCGACGTGTTTTCCGAAATGCGGCTTGCGGCGTTGCTGGCCAAGGTGGCGAGCGACGACGCGGAAACGCTACCCGCGCATGTCGCGCTGCGCATGGCCACGCTCAACGCGGCCAAAGCGTTGGGCCTGGAACAGAAAATCGGGTCGGTCGAGACGGGCAAGTGCGCCGATCTGTGCGCCGTGAACTTGGCGTCGATCGAGCTGTCTCCCTGCTATGACCCGGCCTCGCACCTGGTTTATGCTGCCGGTCGGGAGAATGTCAGCCATGTCTGGGTTGGCGGCAAGCTGCTGGTCGAGCGAGGCCGGTTGCTGCAGGTTGACGAGACCGCCGTTGCGCGCAAGACCCGGGAATGGCAATTGCGCATCGCGGCGTCAAATTAAGTGGAGCATCAGCCTGAGATGATCAACGTCGATCCGCTCGAACTCGAAAAATTCAGCCGGCTTGCCCACCGCTGGTGGGATCCGAACAGCGAGTTCAAGCCGCTGCACGACATCAATCCACTGCGGCTGGACTATATCGATCGCATCGCGAATCTACGGGGAAAGAAAGTTCTCGATGTAGGCTGCGGCGGAGGCCTGCTGTCCGAGGCAATGGCGGCCCGCGGAGCGAAGGTGACCGGCATAGACATGGGCGACAAGCCCTTGAAAGTGGCGCAGCTGCACCTGTTGGAGAGCAAGCTCGACGTGGAATACCGCAAGGTGGAGGTCGAGGAACTCGCCAGGGAAAAGCCGCATCACTATGACGTCGTCACCTGCATGGAGATGCTGGAGCACGTTCCCGACCCGGCGAGCGCAGTCAAAGCGTGTGCCGAGGTGATGGCACCCGGCGGCTGGTGTGTTTTTTCCACCATCAACCGCAACCCAAAGGCCTACCTGTTCGCGATCGTCGGCGCGGAGTACATCCTGAAATTGCTGCCGCGAGGCACGCACGATTATTCCAGGTTTATCACCCCGGCGGAACTAGGGCGTTTTTGCCGCGGCGCCGGACTGTCACCGCACCGTGTTACCGGGATGACCTACAACCCGTTCACCAGGACTTATGCGCTCGGCACGGACAGTTCGGTGAATTACATCCTCAGCGCGCAGGCGGCCTGACCCGGGCACGATGACGCTCCTGCTGCACTGTCGGTTGTTCGCGGTGATTTCACTGTTGGCAAGATATCCAAGGAGGATCACATCATGAAGACAAGAATCTGGTTCGTACTGGCGGTATTGGGCATGGTGGCCGCGATTCAGGGCTGTTCTCTCAAACCACAGAATCTGCGCATCGATCCAGCGGTGAAAGTGAATGAATCCGCAGTCGGCAACGGCAGGATCATCGGACTCGGGGTTTCGGACGCGCGCGCGGACAAGAAACTCGGCGAAGTCGGCGACCCGAACACCAAGATGGTGGCCGTCTCGGTGGAGGAGGACCCGAGTGCGGCTATATATGAACGCCTGCAGGCGGCGCTGACCAAAGTCGGTTTCTCGGTGGTTCCGTACAGCGACGCGATGGAACGCACGCTGCAGGTGGCGATCCGCAATCTCGAACTGAAGTCGGTCAAGACGGCGTTTACCTTCGAAACCGAGTTGCGTGCGGAGGTAGGCGCCCACGTGGGCAACGGCCTCGAATACTACGACCGCCAGTTCAATGTCCGGACCCGCAAGGACGGCGCTGCGCCACCCTTCGAAAAGGACAGCACCTTGCTGGTGAACACCGCGGTTTCGCAGGCGCTGGAGGATTTGCTGGCCGACGAGCAGTTGCTGGAACTGCTCGCCAAATAGGGATCCAGAACTTCATGGCGGTACCTGTGCACCTGCCCGCCCGGGGCGTGCTCTTCGATCTCGACGGAACACTGGCGGATACCGCTCCGGACCTGGGCT
>JBGQGT010000083.1:0-8454 GCA_041497595.1 Gammaproteobacteria bacterium | reverse complement strand
GAATTGCGCGGCGAATTCCCCTGCGGGCAGAGGCTTCGACAGCAGATAACCCTGGAATTCGTCGCATCCCAGCTTGCGCAGCGCTTCCATCTGCCCTTTGGTCTCCACCCCTTCCGCGGTCACGCGCACATCGAGTCCGTGCGCCATGGCGATGATGGCCTCGATGATGGCGGCATCGTCCGAGTCGGTCTCGATGTCGCGCACGAAGGTGCGGTCGATCTTCAGGGTATCGATCGGCAACTGCTTGAGGTAGGCGAGCGAAGAGTAACCGGTGCCGAAGTCGTCCACCGCGAGCTGGGTGCCGAGTTTCCCCAGCCGCCGCAGCACGGCGATATTTTCGTCCACGTTTTTCAACAGCATGCTCTCGGTCATCTCCAGCTCGAGGTAACGCGGATCCAGTCCCGTGGCATTCAGCAATCGCGTGACTTCGTTGGCGAAACCTCTTGGATCGTTGAACTGGCGGGTGGAGATGTTGACCGCCACCTTCAGGGCCGGCAAGCCGCTCGCCTGCCACTCGCGGTTCTGTTCGCACGCGGTCTTGAGCGCCCACCGGCCGATCAGCTCGATCAGTCCCGATTCTTCCGCAACCGGAATGAAGCTCGACGGCGGCACCAGGCCGCGCTCGGGATGTTGCCAGCGGATCAGCGCCTCCATTCCCACCAGCGCGCCGGTGCGCATGTCCGCCTGTGGCTGGTAGTGCAGGACGAACTGGTCCAAATCCAGCGCCAGCCGCATTTCGGTTTCGAGCTGATGGCGCTCGACGGCGCGCACGTTCATTTCCGGGGAGAAGAACTGAAAATTGTTGCGCCCGCGTTCCTTGGCGTGGTACATGGCGGTGTCCGCATTCTTCATCAGCTCGCGGCCGTCCTCGGCATCGTTGGGGAAAATGCTGATGCCGATGCTGCAGGTGGTGTTGAGCATGTGCCCGCCGACGTTCAGCGGCTTTGCCAGCGCCCGGATGATCTTGCGCGCAACCTGGGCCGCGTCCTCGGCCTGGCTCAGGCCCTCGAGGGTGACGACAAACTCGTCGCCACCCAGGCGCGACAAGGTGTCGCCCTTGCGTATGCAGGCAGCCATCTGGCTGGAGACTTCCTTGAGCAGCAGGTCGCCGACGTGGTGGCCGAGCGAATCGTTGATGTTCTTGAAGTGATCCAGGTCGATGAACAGCACCGCGAGCGAATCGCCCTTGCGGCGCGCGTTAATGATCCCCTGCCCGAGACGGTCGTTGAACAGCAGGCGGTTGGGAAGCTCGGTCAGCGGATCGCGGGTGGCGAGGTAGCTGATGCGGGCCTCCGATTCCTTGATTTCGGTCACATCCCGCGCCGTTCCCCGGTGGCCGGTCGGATTGCCGCGCTCGTCCCAGGTCGCGACGCCGCTTATGTGCAGCCACAGCATCTCGCCGGACTTGGAGATAATCATGTGCTCCAGGCCGCGGAACGAGCGGTCCGGCTTCATGTTGTCGGCAAACCACTGCCGCACCTGCTCCGGCTCCTCCGCGGGCATGAATTCGGCCGCGGAATGGCCGACGAGCTCTTCGGCGGCGTAACCCAGGACTTCGACTACCCTGGGGGATAGGTAGGTGAACCGGCCCGCGTTGTCGTTCTCCCACACGAACTCGCCTGCGGCATGGGCGATGTCGCGGAAACGCTGTTCGCTGTCCCGCAGCGCTTTTTCCGCGGCCCGGCGTGCGGCCTCGCGCTCGAAATTATTGAGGGCAAACGAGACGTTCTGAGCGAGCTTGTCGATGAGATTGACCAGTTCGTCGTCGAAGAACCCCGGTTCGGTAGCGTACAGGTGCAGGGCGCCGGCCGGGGCGCCTGCGACCGGCAAAGGAAACGTGGCAACCGAACGCAGGCCCGCCGCGAGCAGCAGTTCCCTCCCAAGAATCCCAACCTTGTCCTCGGCAACGTCGTTGCAGATGAAATGCCTGCCGTCGCGCAGCGCCCGCGCCGAAGGCGCCCTGCCTTCGGGAACGCTCGGGTCCATCGAAAAATAAAAGCGCGCCGACAGTCCATGGTCGTTGCCGCTGTGAGCGACCGTGCGAACCTGCTGGTTTGAAGGGTCGAGCATGGCGATACGTACGAATTGAAGTCGACCGCGTTCGACCACGGCCTTGCAGACCTCGGCGAAGAGCTGGCTGCGATCCTGCGCGTGAATGATCGCGTTGTTGACTTCCGATAACGCCGTGTACAGGTCCTTGAGCCTGGCGATGTTCCGCTCCGAAAACTTCCTCGCGGTGATATCCCGTGTTGTACCGCGATAGCCCAGGAATTTCCCGTCGGCATCGAAGTACGGCGCCCCGCTTACCGACGTGTACATGGTGCTGCCGTCGGGCTTGCGATACACAAGCTGAAGGTCATGGAAGCTGGATCTTGCGGCCAGCAGCCGCTGGTGATCTTCCCATTGTTCATGCGTCATGTTGATGATCGGCAGCTCCCAGCGCTTCTTCCCGATATTGTCGGCCAACTCCGTTTGCAGGCCGCCTTGCGACCCGCCCGCGATCAAGGTAAAGCGCAGCTCCTCGTCCTGTTCCCAGTACCAGTCGTTGGACAACTCGGTGAGCTGGCGGAAGCGTTCCTCGCTGGTCCGCAGGGCCGCTTCCGCGCGGTGCCGGTCGGTGATGTCCGTCATGACCGCCACGATCACGCGGCTGCCGTCCCCCCGGGTAAGGGACGACTTGCGGGCGAGCATCCAGTGCATGTCGCCGTCGACCGTTAAGGCGGACTCGTATTCGAGCGCCTTTTCGGATCGGAGCGCCTCGTCGTCGGTCCGCTGGAAAACTTCGGCCTGGTGCGGAGGGAACAGATCGTAGTCGGTCTTGCCGACGATTTCTTCGCGCGGGCGCCGCTGGAAGCGGCACAGTGCATCGTTGGCCGCGATGAAGCGGTGATTCTCGTCCTTCACCACCACCAGGCTCGGCATCGCGTTGAGCAGGTCGGCGAGGTACTGGTGCGACTCGGTGATCTGCTGCTCGGCGAGTTTCTGCGCCGAAACGTTGCGGCCGATGCCGCGATAGCCCTTGAATTTGCCGGCGGCATCGAATATCGGCGACCCCGTCACCGAGACGAACATGATCGAGCCGTTGGGCATGACGCGTCTGTAGACGAAGTCCTGGAACGGCGTGCGCTGCGCAAGCAATTGCTTGTGCGCCTTCAGTTGCTCCTCGTCGAACTCCAGCCCCGGAATCTCCCAGCGGCGCATGCCGATACGGTGGTCGGCGGGCACGCCGGTGGAGTCGCCGACCGTGCTCGACAGGAAAGAAAAGCGCAGTTCCTCGTCCTGCTCCCAGTACCAGTCCGAGGACATCGCCGTCAATGCGCGGAAACGCTCCTCGCTTTCGCATATGGCGCGTTGCGCCTGCGTCATGGCGGTCACGTCCTCCGCCATTGCAATGTATCCCCTGAGCTCTCCGGCGGCATTCGACAGAACCGTGTTGTGCCACTTGCAGATGATCGTCTCGCCGCTCTTGGTGATGTTTTCGTTGATGCCGTCGGAGGAGGAGCCTTGCTGCAGAACCCGGATTCGGCCCGTCACGTCGGGGCGTGCGCTCTCGGGAATCAGCAGGTCGTAGGGCGAGCGGCCGATGACCTCGGCCTTGGTGAAGCCGAAGATCCGCTCCGCGGCGGGGTTCCAGTCGGTGATCAGGAAAGATTTGTCGAGAATGATGCAGGCGATCGGCATGTCCCGGAACTGAAGACGCAGGCGCTCTTCGTTCTCCCGCAGCGCCAATTCGGCGAGCTTGAGGGCGGTGACGTCGCGACCGACGCCGCGGTAACCCTTGAATGCGCCCTGGAAGTCGAAAATCGGCTGGCCGCTGATCATGGCGTAGTGCACCTGGCCGTCCTGCCGGTAGCGCTTGAGCACCAGGTCGCGGAACGGGCGTCTTGCATTCAGATCGGCTGCGTGGCGGCGGCGAACCTCCTCCGATTCGAATTCGTTGGGGAGTTCGAATCGCGTCTTGCCGACAGACTGCGAGCCGGAGAGCCCGGCCCGGTCGTTGGTGGACCCGGAAATCGAAGTGAATCGCAGGTTCTGGTCCTGCTCCCAGTACCAGTCGGAGGAGAGTTCCGACAGGCTGCGGAACCGTTCTGCGGTGTTGTCCGCGCCGGCGACTGCGCGATTGCGTTCACCGTTCACCGCAGCGACCAGGAGGGTGGTAATCGAGTACACCACCAGAAAAATGTGCAGAAGAACGAGATCGATTTCCACTGAAACGCCGGCGAAAGGGCCGGTGCCGCGGGCAGTGCCCCACACCGCGATTGCGAACAGGCCGGCGTTGGCGAACGCGGTGAAGCGGATGTCGTGGGCAAGCGCAATCCACAAGGCGAAGGGCAGCACGAAGTAGGTCACGTGGGTCAATCCGAAATCGTTGACCAGGATGCCGCCGAATACCGCGTAGCACACCGCAAACTGGATCGCGAGCAGGATGGTCACGTACCAGAATCGAGGCGAACCCCAGTCGAGCGCAGGCCTGGCCGCCCACGTCAGAAGCACAGGCGCGATCAGGACAATGCCCAGCGAGTCCCCCATCCACCATACGCGGAAGGCATGGATGAATTCGGGCCAGGCCAGGCCGCCGAACAGCGCGAGGCTCAGCGGACCCAGCAGTGCGGCCGGCAGCGGTGCGATCGTCGCCGCCACGACGATCAGGCACACCACGTCGCGCAGCCTGGACACCCGCACGTCAAAATCGAGAACGCGGCGCAGCAGCAAGGTGCCAAGCAGAACTTCCAGCGAATTGCCGAGTCCGGTGATTGCGGAGACGGTTATGGCTCCCTGGATCGAATAGTTCACGGCAAATGCGCCGATGAATATCGCGGGCAGAAGCCGCAAGCCTCCCAGCAGCATGGCAGCCAGCGCGATGCCGGAAGCGGGCCAGATCGTGGAAATGACCGGATTGATGACGGCGTACTCAAGCCCGATGCGCGCAGCGAGGAAATACGCCAGCGCCAGCCCGGCGACACGAACCGCGTACCGGTACGGAGAGGGAGCGGCAAGCTCCCGCAGGGCGTCAATCAGGCGGTTCATGGTTCGGGGAAACCCACGCGCGTCCTGCGGATCGTGTCTCGTTGTTCGTGGAAAGAATTTTGCAACGTGTCTTTCGGGGGCATTATCAGCCACGAATCACGATTCACGAATCACGGCTTCTTTCTCCGGTCATCGGCAATCGGCGGTGCCACCTTGAGCACTTCGTCCACCGTCGTTACGCCGGCGGCGACTTTCAGTGCGCCGGCGATGCGCAGCGGTTTCATGCCGTCGCGGTACGCCTGCTCGCGTATCAGCGCGGCATCGGTTTCAGCCGTGATGAGCGGCCGCTGTCCCGCGGTCATCAGCAGGATTTCATAGATGCCAATCCGGCCCGAGTACCCCGTCATCCGGCATTCGAGGCAGCCCTTGGCGATGTATACCTGCTTCGGCTTTTCGGATTGCCACGGCGCGATCAGCATGTTCCAGGTGCTGTCGTCGATCGTGCCGGCTTCCCGGCAGAGAGGACAGAGCGTGCGCACCAGCCGCTGCGCCATCACCGCCAGGATGGTGGTGTGAAGCAGGTAAGGCGGCACGCCGATGTCGAGCAGGCGGGTGAGCGCCGAGGGCGCGTCGTTGGTGTGCAGCGTGGAAAACACCAGATGGCCGGTGAGCGCGGCCTGGATCGCCATTTCCGCGGTTTCCATGTCGCGGATCTCGCCGACCATGATGATATCGGGGTCCTGGCGCATGAGCGTGCGCACTCCGGTGGCAAAGTCGAGTCCGATGCCATGTTGCACCTGCATCTGGTTGAACTGCGGCTCGACCATCTCGATCGGGTCCTCGATGGTGCAGACGTTGACCTCCGGCGAGGCAACCTGCTTCAGCGTCGAGTACAGCGTGGTGGTCTTGCCGGAGCCGGTCGGCCCGGTTACCAGCACGATGCCGTGAGGACGCGAGGTGACCTGGTTCCAGCGCTCGCGATCCTCGTCGGAGAAGCCCAGGTCCTTGAAGCTCTTCACCAGCACGTCCGGGTTGAAGACCCGCATCACCAGCTTCTCGCCGAAGGCCGTGGGCATGGTGGACAGGCGCAGTTCGAGCTCTTCGCCGTCCGCCGTGCGGGTCTTGATGCGGCCGTCCTGCGGCCGGCGCTTTTCCACCACGTCCATGCGCCCGAGGATCTTGATGCGGCTGGTCATCGCGGCGACGATGGGCGTGGGAATCTGATACACCTGATGCAATACGCCGTCGATGCGGAAGCGCACGTTGGCCAGGTCGCGGCGCGGCTCGACGTGGATGTCGCTGGCGCGTTGATCGAACGCATACTGCAGCAGCCAGTCGACCAGGCGCACGATGTGCTGATCGTTGGCATCGAGCTTGCCGCTGGTGCCCAGCTGCACCAGTTGCTCGAAGTTGGTGATGTCCGAGAGCGATGTGCCGTGCTGCTGGCTTGCGCCCTTGACCGACCGCGCCAGGTTGTAGAACTCGACCAGGAAACTGTTGATGTCGACCGGATTGGCCAGCACCCTTTTGATCTCCAGCCTCAGGATGCGGGCAAGCTCCGCTTCCCACTCGCGTACGTAGGGTTCGCAGGTGGCGATTACCGCCTCGGTCGAGGTGACGCCGACCGGAAGGATGCGGAAGCGGGTGGCATAGGCGTTCGACATCACCTTGGTGACCGCGGCGAAGTCGATCTTGAACGGATCGATGTGCAGGTAGGGCAGCCCTACTTTACCGGCCAGCCACTCGGTGAGCGTATCCAGGTTCAGCAGTTTCTTGGGGTTGCGCGGGTCCTTCCACTTCTGGTCGGCGAGGATCACCAGCGGGTGAACGCCGCCGCCGCGGAAGTTGCGACGCAGCGCCAGCAGTTTGTCGGCCGTGTCCTGCGTCACCAGTTTGTCGGCAACCAGTTCGGCAAGCAATTGCTCGAGAGACAGCCTCTCGTCGGTCTGTTGCCGGGGCTGGTCGGCTTTGTGCAGGGTCGAGGTCGGCGTCATGCCGTTTCTATCGAAGTGGACGTGGGCTGTCAGGGGACGCAATGTCGCCTCCACGGACGCGGTTATCGCGTATGCGTTGCACTATAAACCGCCAGTCTGCGCCCTCCAATACAGACCGGACCGTCGAGCCGAAGTGCCGTCCGAAAGCACGCCCGGGAATGTGGCTGCACCGCAATGGTGCCTCTTTTCCGCCAGATGCACCATACCGGCTCCAAAAGGCCTTGTCGGCGCTGGATCACGCCCTTAAAGTCGTTATCGTACAGACGGTTAATCTATGGGAATGAGGGTTGCGTGAAGTAGTCCGATTTCACCTACAAGAAAACGGGAGGAAAGCATGGGAGCGCTGAAAATCAGCAGTGACGCGCTGTTCATTCTGCTCGGCGCGGTGATGGTGCTGGCGATGCACGCCGGGTTCGCGTTTCTGGAAGTCGGCACCGTGCGCAAGAAAAACCAGGTGAATGCGCTGGTGAAGATCCTGGCGGATTTCTCCGTATCCACTGTGGCGTATTTCTTCATCGGCTATTCGCTCGCCTACGGCGTGAACTTCTTCGCGGCGGCGGACAAACTCGCAGCCGACAGCGGCTATCAACTGGTCAAGTTCTTTTTCCTGCTGACTTTTGCCGCCGCCATCCCGGCAATCGTTTCCGGGGGCATCGCCGAACGCGCCAAGTTCAATTCGCAACTGGCGGCGACTTTCCTTCTGGTCGGATTCATCTATCCAGTCTTCGAAGGCATCTCCTGGAACGGCAACTACGGTGTGCAGGCGTGGCTGGAGGCCACCTTCGGCGCGCCGTTTCATGACTTTGCCGGTTCGATCGTGGTGCATGCCGTAGGCGGCTGGGTCGGGCTGATCGCGGTCATCCTGCTCGGCGCCCGCCGCGGACGCTACAACCGCGAAGGCGGCATCTCTGCGCACCCGCCGTCGAGCATCCCGTTTCTCGCACTCGGTGCCTGGGTGCTCACGGTGGGTTGGTTCGGCTTCAACGTCATGTCTGCACAGACCATCGACAAGATCAGCGGCCTGGTTGCCGTGAATTCGCTGATGGCGATGGCCGGCGGCACCATCGGTGCGCTGTTTGCCGGACGCAACGACCCGGGCTTCGTTCACAACGGCCCGCTTGCCGGCCTGGTGGCGATTTGCGCCGGCTCGGATCTGATGCATCCGATCGGGGCGCTGGCGACCGGCGCGGTGGCCGGCGTGCTGTTCGTGGTCATGTTCACCGTGACGCAGAACCGCTGGAAGATCGACGACGTGCTGGGCGTCTGGCCGCTGCACGGCCTGTGCGGCGCCTGGGGCGGGATCGCAGCCGGCATCTTCGGGCTGCACGCATTCGGCGGACTGGGCAGGGTGAATTTCATGTCGCAGTTGATCGGCAGCCTGCTCGGAATCGGCGTGGCGGTGGCCGGGGCGTTGATTGTCTATGGCGGCCTCAAGGCCGCAATGGGAATCCGTCTCGATGCGGAGCAAGAGTTCATCGGAGCCGACTTGAGT
>JBGQGT010000082.1:0-8468 GCA_041497595.1 Gammaproteobacteria bacterium | reverse complement strand
CGGTCATCGCCGGGAACAGCGGTAGCGTCACCGTTTCGCGTCCGATGCGCTCGGCGTTCGGGAAGTCGCCCTCGCGGTAGCCGTAGCGCCGGCACAGCGTGGTCAGATGCAGCGCTTCATAGGAGATGCCGGTGCCGATGCCCCGCGCGTGCATGGCCTCCATGAACGGCTTCCTCGTGATCTTCATGCGATCCAGCGGCAGAAGCACGCAGAACATGTTCCAGCTGTGGCCGTCCTCTTCGCCGGGATGGGCGCGTGCCGGCAGCAGGCATTGCGGGTCCGTGCGCAGGCGCGCGAAGTAATGCGCAGCCAGTGTGCGCCGGCGCACATTGAAGTCGTCCAGCCGGGCGAGCTGAGACAGGCCGAGGCGGGCGTTGACGTCGGGCATGTTGAACTTGCCGCTGGCGGCATCCACGTCGCGGGTACCATCCGCCAGCCGCAGGATGCCGTGGAAGCGCAGCTTCTCGGCGAGCTTGGCTTCGGCGGCATCGCGCAGGATCAAAGCACCGCCCTCGATGGTGGTGATGTTCTTGTTCGGATGGAAGCTGAACGCGACCAGGTCGCCGAACGCACCGATGCGCCGGCCCTTCCAGCGCGAGCCGATGGCCAGCGCGGCATCCTCGATGACCCGCAGGTGCCGACGTCCGGCGGTGTCGTGAAGGCGCTCCATGTCCACAGGCAAGCCGGCGAAATGCGTCGGCAGGATCGCTCGGGTGCGTGGGGTGATGGCGGCCTCGACCTGGTCGAAGTCGATGTTGCGGGTGGCGAGATCGCAGTCCACGAACACCGGCCTGGCGCCGACCTTGATGATCATGTTCGCCGCCGCGAAGAAGCTCATCGCCGAGGTGATCACTTCGTCCCCGGGGCCGATGCCGGCGACCTGCAGCGCCACTTCGAGGGCTGCGGTGGCGGAGGACATGGTTCGCGCCGGTCGCCGCTCGTGCCAGTCGGACAGGGCCTGCTCGAACTTCAACACGTTCGGCCCGCTGGTAATCCAGCCGGAGCGCAATACCTCCGCCACGCCCGCGATGGCCGCCTCGTCTATGGTCGGCCGCGCGAAAGGCAGGTAAGGCCGGGTCCCGCTATTTGAAGGGCCGGAATCCACGGTGTGGAGAGGAGTGTTGGCGGTCATGAGCGCGCCACCAGGAATACACCGACGATGATGGTGGCGATGCCGACCATGCGTTGCGCGGTCACCGCTTCGCCGAACAGGTACCAGGCGGCAGCCGCGTTGACGACATAGCCGATGGACAGCATCGGATACGCAATGCTGACTTCAACCCGGGACAGGGCCATGATCCATATCAAGACACTGACCACGTAGCAGCCCAGGCCGCCCAGCACGAAAGGTTCGCCGGCGATCCGCAGGCCGATCGGCAGGATGTTGTCCGGCGTAAAGGCGAAGGCGCCGATGTGGTTGGTGCCGGCCTTGAGCAAAAGCTGCGCGGCGGCGTTCAACAGCACCCCGGCGAGCACGAGAGAAAAGCTGACCAGGTTCATTTTTTCCTCACGATGACGCGCCGCGGATCCGAGGCGACGATCTCCATCGGCACGCTGCGCTGCCCGAGATCCCGGTAGGTATCCCAGGACATCACCGCAAAGGCGTCCTCGTGGCTCGTCCAGCGCTTCTCGAACTCTGTTACCGTCGGCACCCCCAGTTGCGGCTCCTGCTTGAGACCATACTCCAGTTCATCGGCGAACTCGACCAGGATCAGGGTCCGGCCGATGTAAAACGGCAATGTCTGCTCGTAAGTGCGCACGCTGTAGAAGGGCACGCCGGGCCTGAGAACCGGGTTGATTTTCTGCGCCAGATGATACGCCGAAGTCACGTAATTCAGGCTGTCGTGCCCGGTGACGGCGAGTTGCGTAAACAGCAGCCCGCCCGCGGCGGCGGCGGCGACGGCCGCGACCAGGCGTTTGCGCAGGACGAGGACGATGGCGGCCATGGCACCGGCAGCACCCATCGCCCCGGCTACCTGCAGCCAGATTGCGTAGTGATCGTAGAGTTCCTGCGGTACCTCGCTCCTGCGCGCGACGTGCAAGAACGGCGTGATCACCGCCAACACCAATCCGATCGCCGCCATCGGCGCAAGCTGCCAGGCGAGGGCACGCGGGCTGGCTTGCGTAAGGTAGCGGCCGATGAGCAATGCCGCGGCGGGGAACATCGGCAGGATGTAGGAAGGCAATTTCGATCCCGACAGGCTGAAAAATACGAACACCGTCGCGAACCAGACCACCAGGAAGCGGCCGGGGTCGAAGCCGGACGCTTGCGCGCCGGCTCGCCAGCTTTGGCGCACGGCGGCGGCGGCGGTCACTGTCCAAGGCAGCAAGCCGGCCAGCAGGATCGGGATGAAGAACCACCACGGTTGCACGCGCCGGTGTGCACTGGTGAGAAAACGTGTGAAATGCTCATGAATGAAGAAGAAGCCGGGAAACTCCGGGTTGACGATCGATACCCAGACGAACCAGGGCGCGGCGATCGCCGCCAACAGCAATATGCCGATCAGCGGCTCGAGCCGCAGCCATATCCGCCAGTCCCGCCGCAGCAGCGAGTAAACGAAAATCGCCAGCCCCGGCAGGATCAGCCCGACCAGGCCTTTGCTCAGGATCGCCGCCGCGGTCGCGGCCCATGACAATGCCATCCACAGCTTGCGCTCTTTCACGGGAATGCCTTGCCGTTGCGCCAGCAGGAAGGTGCACAGGGAGGAGCCCATGAAAAACGTGAGCCCCATGTCGAGCGTATTGATATGGGCGAGGGCGACATAGAGCACGCTGCTGCCCGCCACCAGCGCGGAGAGGACTCCTGCCGGCTCGCCATACAGCCGCCTGCCGGTAAACCAGATCACGAAGATGCCGAGCACTCCCGTCAGCGCGCTCCACAGGCGTGCGGTCCAGTGATGAAGCCCGAACGCCGAGTACGCGGTGGCCGTGGCCCAGTACTGCAGCGGCGGTTTCTCGAAATACTTGATGCCGTTCAGCCGCGGCGTCAGCCAGTCGCCGCTGGCGACCATTTCGCGTGGAACCTCGGCGTAGCGCCCTTCGTCGGGCTTGACCAACTTTCGAAATTCGATGTTTCCGAACCAGACCACGGCGAGGAGCGAAAGTGCGGCGGCGAGAACGGCGCGGCGGGACGTGTTGGGATCAGACATCGGTTCCATTGTGCACGGCAGCGGGACGCACGACAAGGATTGCGCTCTTTGCGCACCCCTCAAGGGCACCCGTCGAGCGGGTATTGAAAAGAAGGTATTGAAAAGAATCGTTGCGGTGAAAATTCTTCAGGCCGTTTCCGTAAGGGCAGGATCGAGCAGTGCACGCGCGGCGCGCTCGAAGTCCCCGTCGCTGCCGTCGGTCAGCCGCACATAAGTGGCGCCGTCGAGCCTCGGATAGTTGCGGGCGATGGACTTGACGTAGGCGGGATCGTAGTGTTCCTGGAGAATCTGGGTCACGAATTCCGGCCACTGAGTGCTGGCGACCTTGTCTTTCCAGCCGTTGATCTTCTCGTGCCCGTACAGCCGCACCAGGCAATCGAGTCTGGCGCAAAGCGCCTGCGCGTCTTCGGTGAAGTGGTGGTAATCGCGCAACAGCAGCGCCACGCGCACCGGTGAGGCTGTCTCCAGCCAGACGCATTCGCTTTGCCACATGCGCGCGATCAGCGGCTCCGGCACCCTGAGGTTGCCGACCTTGCGGCTTTCGGATTCGATGAACAGCGGACGCCGCGGATCCAGGCACTTAAGTTCCTGCCACAGCCGGCTCTCGAACATTTTCTGCGAAGGCTGTCGCTCGCCGGGCAGATCGCCCAGCAGGGAGCCGCGGTGCGCGGCCAACTGCTCCAGGTCGAGCGTCTGCGCCCCGTGTCTTTCGAGATGCCGCAGCAGGATGGTCTTGCCGGAACCGGTAAGGCCGCAGATCACTCGATAGCTGAGTTTTCCGGCCACGGCTTCGATGCCGGCAACTACCGCGTGGCGGTAGGCCATGTATCCGCCGGCCAGCCGTTTCACGTCCCAGCCGATCTGGCGCATAACGTGGCTCATCGCCGCGCTACGCTGCCCGCCGCGCCAACAGTAGATCAGCGGCCGCCAGTTCTTCGGCTTGCCGGCGAAACCCGTTTCGACGTGCCGGGCAATGTTGCGCGCGACCAGCGCCGCGCCGGCTCTCCTGGCGTCGAACGGCGAAACCTGAACGTACAGCGTGCCGACGCGCGCGCGCTCGTCGTCGTCGAGCACCGGACAGTTGATCGCGCCGGGAATGTGGTCCTGCGCAAACTCGGCGGGAGAGCGTACATCCACAATCTCGTCGAATCCGGAAAGCTGTGCTACCGTGACCGTGTCCTGGTTCATTCAGCGCAGCGCGATGGCCGGGTGGAAAACGTCATAAGTTTACAGGCGCAGCCACCGGCAATATTCTCCGCGTGTCAGGCACGTTGCGTCGTAAGCAGGGCACGCAAGCGCCGGTAGATGTTGTCGAGGATGCGGGGTTGCGCTTCGACGGCGGGATGGATGCCGTCGGACTGGAACCACTCGCGTTTGTCGGCGAAGCCCTGCAGCATGAACGGAACCAGCGATGCGTTCTGCTGTCTAGCCACCTCGGCGAACAGCGCTTCGAAGCGCCGCGTATAGACCTGGCCGTAGTTGGGCGGAATGCGCATTCCCACCACGAGCACCTTGGCGCCGGCCTTGCGCGAGGCTTCGACGATGGCGATGAGATTGCGGCGGGTTTCTTCGATAGAGTTTCCGCGCAGGCCGTCATTGCCGCCGAGTTGCACGATGACCACCGCCGGCTGGTGCTCCGCCAGTGCAGCGGCGATGCGATTACGGCCGCCGAGCGTGGTCTCGCCGCTGATGCTGGCGTTGACGACGGTGTAGTCGAGCCGGTCGCGCTTGAGCCGCTGTTGCAGCAGGCTCACCCAGCCGCTGCCGGTGGGCAGGCCGTAGCCCGCCGACAGGCTGTCGCCGAACACCAGTATCGTCCGGGCGGCATGCGCGGGCGCAACCGCAGTCAAGACCAACAGCAGAAGAAATCGCAGCCACATGTCTCAGGAACCTTTTCCGCCAATTGTGAAGGCGGTCGGATTGACGAAGCAGGTCTCCACCGGCACCACCACGCTCACCATCCTCCAGGATGTCTCGCTGGAAATCGCGGCCGGGGAAGCGTGCGCGATCCTCGGCGCATCCGGATCGGGCAAGACTACACTGCTTGCGCTGCTTGCGGGACTGGACGTGCCCACCGCCGGGGAAGTGCACATCAACGGCGCCAACCTGTTCGCGCTCGACGAGGACGGCCGCGCGCGCCTGCGGCGCAACCAGGTCGGCTTCGTGTTCCAGTCCTTCCAGCTGCTTCCGGCGCTGACCGCGCTGGAAAATGTAATGCTGCCGCTCGAGCTCGCCGGCAACGACGGCGCGCGCGAGAAGGCCGCGGCCTGGCTGGCGCGTGTGGGCCTGGCAGAGAGGCTCGAACATTATCCGCGGCAACTTTCCGGCGGGGAGCAGCAGCGCGTTGCGGTAGCGCGCGCGTTCGCCGCCGAGCCGCGGCTGCTGTTCGCCGACGAGCCCACCGGCAACCTCGACTCCGCCACGGGCGAGGAGATCATCTCGCTCATGTTCGCGCTCAACCGGGAAAGTCACACCACATTGCTGCTGGTAACCCACGACGAGGCGATTGCCCGGCGCTGTCCGCGCCAGCTCAGACTTGCTGCCGGGAGGCTGACCGCCGATGAGCGCCGCTGATCGCTTGAGTGCCGGTGCCGTGTTGCGCCTGGCGGCACGCATGCTCGGCCGCGACTGGCGTGCGGGCGAGCAGCGTGTGCTGGCAGTGGCGTTGATCGTTGCGGTGGCAAGTCTGACCACGGTGGCCTTCTTTGCCGACCGGGTCGGGCGCACGCTCAGCCGCGAAGCGAACCAGTTGCTCGGCGCCGACCTGGTCGTGGTCTCCGACGTGCCGATCGCGGAATCGTTCCGCAGCGAGGCGCGCCGCCTCGGGCTTGCCGTCAACGAAGCCGTGCGCTTTCCCAGCATGACGCAGGCGAAAGATCGTGCACTGCTGACGGAAGTGAAGGCGGTGTCGGCAGGTTACCCGCTGCGGGGCAAATTGCGCATCCGCGAGAGCGCGGCCGGGCCGGACTTCGAACCCGCGCGCATACCGGCGCCGGGCAGCGTCTGGGTGGACGATCGCCTTTTGCGCCGGCTCGATGTCAGTATCGGCGATCGCGTTGCTGTCGGAGAGCGCGGGTTCACGGTGGCGGCGATGGTGAGCGAGGAGCCGGAATCGAGCGCCGGATTTCTCAATCTCGGCCCGCGGTTGATGTTCAACATGGACGATCTCGCTTCCACTGCCCTGGTGCAGGTCGGCAGCCGGGTCTCCTACCGCCTGTTCGTGGCCGGCGACACGCAACGCGTGGCCGCGTTTCGCGATTACGCCGCACAGACGATCCGGCCGGGGCAGCGGGTCGAGGACATCCGCGAAGCGCGCCCCGAAATCAACTCGGCGCTGACCCGCGCGGAACGCTTTCTCGGCCTGTCCGCGCTGCTGACGGTCATTCTCGCCGGCGTTGCCGTGGCGCTGGCGGCGCGCCGCTATCTGCAGCGGCATCTGGATGCCTGCGCGATCATGCGCTGCCTGGGCGCGAGCCAGACGCTGATCCTGACGTTGCACGTGCTGCAGTTCGCGATCATCGGATTGATCGCCAGCGCAATCGGCTGCGCCATCGGTTTCCTGTGCCAGTACCTGCTCGCGGCGCTGCTCGCGCCCATCGTCTCGGTAAGCCTGCCTGCGCCGGGCTGGCTGCCGGTCCTGCAGGGGCTGATCGCGGGGTTCGTGCTGCTGTTCGGCTTTGCGCTGCCGCCGCTGATGGCGCTCAAGAAAGTGCCGACGTTGCGGGTGCTGCGCCGCGATCTGGGGGCGCCGGACTCGTTCGGGCTGTCGGCCTATCTGCTCGGTGGCGCGGCGATGTCGGGACTGATCCTGTGGCAGGCGCAGGATCCGAAACTCGGGATGTACGTGCTCGGCGGCGTGCTCGGCACCATGATGGCGTCGGCTGTCCTGACGCTGCTGGTGCTGCGCCTGCTGTCGTCGTTCAGCCGCGGCGCGGGACTCAACTGGCGCTTCGGGCTCGCCAACCTGCGCCGCCGCACCATGGGCACGGTGATCCAGGTGATCGCGCTGGGACTGGGCATGATGGCGTTGATCCTGCTCACGCTGGTGCGTTCGGACCTGCTGGAGAGTTGGCAGAGAAGCCTGCCGCCGGATGCGCCGAATCGATTCCTGGTGAACATCCAGCCCGACCAGGCCGGGGCGATCACGGACTTTTTCGCCGGCCGGCAATTGCAGCCGCCGGCGCTGTTCCCGATGATCCGCGGCCGCCTCGTGGAAGTTAACGGCAAGCCGGTGTCCTCGAAAGACTACGTCGAGGACCGGGCGCGGCGACTCATCGACCGCGAGTTCAACCTGTCGTGGGCGGAAAAGATGCAGCCGGGCAACGTGATCGTCGCCGGCCGCTGGTTTGCCGCCTCCGATGCCGGCAAGCCGCTGCTGTCGGTGGAAGAAGGCATCGCCAAAACGCTGGGCTTGAAGCTCGGAGACGACCTGACCTACGACATCGGCGGTTCGCGACTGACGGCGACGATCAGCTCGCTGCGCACGGTGGACTGGGACTCCTTCCGGGTGAACTTCTTCGTGATTGCACCCCCGGGCGTGCTGGAGCGCTATCCCGGCAGTTTCGTCACCAGCCTGCACCTGCCGGCGTCGCAATCGGTGGTGATGGACGAGATCGTGAAGCGCTTCCCGAATCTGCTGGTGATCGACGTGGCGGCGATCCTGGCGCAGGTGCAGCGCATGATGGACCAGGTGGTGCGGGCGATCGAGTTTGTGTTCCTGTTCAGCCTCGCGGCCGGACTGCTGGTGCTGTTTGCCGCAGTCAGCAGCACCCACGACGAACGGGTGTTCGATGCGGCGGTGATGCGCACGCTCGGGGCGGTGAGCGCGCAATTGCGCGCGGTACAGGTGGCGGAATTTCTGCTGATCGGCGCGCTGGCCGGGTTGCTTGCCGCGGTGGGCGCCAGCGCCGTGGGATTCGTACTCGCCAAACAGGTGCTGAACGTGCCCTACAGCATCGATGCCTGGATATGGCTGGTGGGACTGGTCGCCGGCGCGATCGGCGTGGCGATCGCGGGCCTGCTCGGAACGGCGAAGGTGCTGCGCACCCCGCCGATGCAAGTCTTCCGCGCCAGCGCCTGACTGAAGCCCAACCGCAGAGGCGCAAAGGTGTAGTTCCAGCGCTTGAAAAGCGCGCCCCTGCCGGATGCGGCAAAGTGCGAAAATTCAATGAATTGCAACGATGTCTGTGGTACACTGCGCGACCTTTTTCGGGACACCGCATTACATGAGCCGCAACGTTCGCAACATCGCCATCATCGCCCACGTGGACCACGGCAAGACCACGCTGGTGGACAAGCTGCTGCGCCAGGCGGGCACCT
>JBGQGT010000081.1:0-8539 GCA_041497595.1 Gammaproteobacteria bacterium | reverse complement strand
GTGGCTCGATTTGCCACAAGTGGCGACTCACTGACAGCCAAGCGCCAAGCCACCCCAACGCGGCCGAAAACACCAGCAGCATGGCCGAGTCGGCAGCATCCAGGGGTTGCAGCTTGAAGGCCGTGCCGTAGAGCGTGGCCAACTCGGCAAGCTGGACGTTGAGAACGACCGCCGCCAGGGTCACGATGGCCCAGGCGGCACAGCCGCCGGCCAGACCCTGGAGCGCACCCAGATAAAGGAATGGCCGGCGGATGAAGGGATTGGTGGCGCCGATCAGTTTGGAAACCTCGATTTCATCGCGACGGGTGAGAATCTGCAGGCGGATGGTGTTGAACGTCACCGCCACCAGGGCCAACGCCAGCAGCGCTGCCAGCAGCGTAACCAGCAGGCGTCCCACTCCAAGCGCGGCGTCCAGCCGCCGTGCCCATTCGGCGTCCAGTTGCACATGCTCGACCTTCGGCCAGCGCGCAGCCTGATCGCGCAGTGCCTCCAGCGTGGCCGGGTCGTTGCTCCTGGCCGTGACCACGAAGGCGTCGGGGAGCGGGTTGCGCTCGAGGTCGGCCAGCACGTCCGCCAATCCGGCGCCGCGCTTGAGCTTGGTCAGCGCCTGTTCGCGCGCGATGAAATCGACGCGGCCGACTTCGGGATGGGCCCGCAAACGCCGCTCCACTGCCGACACATCGGCCTGGCCGGCATCCATGGCCATGAAGATGCTGACTTGCGGGTCGCTGGAAAGCTGGCGCGAAAACGCCTGCAGATTGTCGATGCCGAGATAAAAACCGACCGGCAACGACAACGCGATGCCGATCACAATCACGTTCAACCCGGTGGCGAAAGGCTGGCGCGCCAGCCTCACCAGGCTCTCGCGCAGCGTGTCGAGGTGGGCCAGCAGCCAGTTCATGCGGCGAGCCTGCCGTGGTCGAGGTGCAGGATGCGCGGACCGAGGCGCCCGATCAGCGCGTCGTCGTGAGTGGCGATCACCACGGTCACGCCGACCTGATTGAACGACTTGAACATGCCGATGATCTCTTCGGCATAGGCGGCGTCGAGATTTCCGGTTGGCTCATCGGCAAGCAGGATGGCCGGGCGATTGACGATGGCGCGGGCGATGCAAAGCCTTTGCTGCTCTCCGCCCGAGAGGGTGATCGGCCTGGCCTTTTCCCGCCCCAGCAGGCCGACCTTGTCCAGCGCCGCGCGCGCCCGCCGAGCGATCTCGCCGCGCGGGAAACCGGTGATCGCCAGCGGCAGCGCCACGTTCTCGAACACGCTGCGATCGAAAAGCAGCTTGTGGTCCTGGAAAATCAGTCCGAAATTGCGGCGCAGATAGGGAATGGCGCCGGACTTCATCGCCGAGACGTTCTGGCCGTTGATGATCACGCCGCCGGAGGTCGGCATCTCGATTGCAGCGATCAGCTTCAACAGCGTGCTCTTGCCGGCGCCCGAGTGGCCGGTGATGAACGCGATCTCGCCCGCCTCCACGGTGAAGGTCACGTCGCGCAGCGCTTCGTAACCGCCGGGGTAGCGCTTGGATACGTGGCTGACGCTGATCATGCGCGACGGTGTCATGGGAATCCGCGTGGAGCCAAAGGCGCTGAAAGCGAATCAGGGTCCCGCGACCGCAACGCTCGACCACCATTGCCCGGCACCCGGCGCTGCCTCATTCGAACAATGCCTCCACGAATTGTTCGGCCGAGAACGGCCGCAGATCGTCCATGCCCTCGCCAACGCCCACGAAACGCAGCGGGATCGGTTTGTGGCGCGCAATGGCGGCGATGGCGCCGCCCTTGGCGGTGCCGTCGAGTTTGGTCAGGATGATTCCAGTCACGCCCAGCGCCTGGTCGAACGCCTTCACCTGCGCGATCGCGTTCTGTCCGGTGTTGGCATCCAGCACCAGCAGAACTTCATGCGGCGCCTCGGGGATCACCTTGGCGATCGCCCGTTTCACCTTCCTGATCTCCTCCATCAGGTGCGGCTGGGTCGGCAGCCGTCCGGCGGTATCGGCGATCACCACGTCGATGCCTTTGGACAACGCCGACTGGACCGCATCGAATATGACGGCCGCGGCATCGCCGCCTTCCTGAGCGATCACGGCGACATCGTTGCGTTCGCCCCAGACTTTCAATTGTTCGCGCGCCGCGGCGCGAAAGGTGTCGCCGGCCGCCAACAGGACTGATTTTCCCTGGGTCCGGAAAAAGCTGGCGAGCTTGCCTATCGAAGTGGTCTTGCCGGCGCCGTTGACGCCCGCCATCAGTATCACGAAGGGTTTGTCGCGAGACAGCTCGAGCGGCTGCGCCAGCGGCGCAAGCAGCTCGAGCAGCGCCTGCCGCAACGCATCGCGAATCTGCGTTGCGTCCTGCAAGCGCTCGCGCTGCGCGCGTGCGCGCGTCTGATCGAGGAGATGGCGCGTTGCATCCACGCCGACGTCGCAGGACAGCAGTACCGCTTCGAGGTCCTCGAAGAGCTGCTCGTCCACTTTGCGCCCGCTGCCGAAAACCGCGGCCAGCTGGCCGCCGAGCCGCGAGCGGGTGGCGGCCAGCCCCCGGCGCAGCCGGGCCGCCCAGCCGCTGTCGCCGCCGTCTTTTATCGGTTCGTCCTTGTCACGCTTGAGGAAACTCAACATACTCTGGCGCTGTCACAGCAGCACTCGAAACCAGACAGCCGCAATTCTATTCTGTTTGTTCCTGGCTCATCCATAACCATGCTCGATAAACTTGCGCGCGCGCGCTGGGTGATGTTGGCGTCGGCGTTGGTCTGCATGGTTCCGGCAGGGGCCGCGGCCAGCGCGGCGGAACGCACGCTGGTCAACGGCCTGAAGATCATCGTCAAGGAGGATCATCGCTCCCCGGTGGCGGTGGCCATGGTGTGGTATCGCGCCGGCAGCATGGATGAAGTGAGCGGCACCACGGGTGTGGCGCATGTGCTCGAGCACATGATGTTCAAGGGCACGCAAAAAGTGCCGCGCGGCGAATTCTCCAGGATCATCGCCCGCGCCGGAGGTCGCGACAACGCGTTTACCTCGCGCGATCACACCACCTACCACCAGCAACTGCACAAGTCGAAGCTCGCGCTGGCGCTGGAGCTCGAGGCCGACCGCATGGTGAATCTGCAGATTTCGGAGGAGGAGTTCGCCAGGGAAATGAAGGTCATCATGGAAGAGCGGCGCATGCGCACCGACGACGATCCGCATGCGCAGCTCTCGGAGCTGATGATGGCAACGGTGTATGCGGTGCATCCCTACCGCACGCCGGTCATCGGCTGGATGAACGACCTCGAGAACATGCGCCTCGCCGACGCCAGGGATTGGTACGAGAAGTGGTACGCGCCGAACAACGCCACGCTGGTGGTGTGCGGCGATGTGGATGCCGAAGATGTGTTCCGGCTCGCCGAGAAATTCTTCGGCCCGATTCCGGCACGTACGCTGCCGCAGCGCAAGCCGCAAATCGAACCGCCGCAACGGGGCGTGAAGCGCGTCAACCTGAAAGCGCCCGCGGAACAGCCTTACCTGCTGATGGCGTATAACGTGCCGGTGCTGCGCGATGTCGACAACGATTGGGAGCCTTACGCGCTGTCGGTGTTGGGAGGCGTGCTCGACGGTTCTCCCGCGGCGCGGCTTCCCAGAGAACTGGTGAAGAACAGCCGCATCGCCAATTCCGCGGGTTCTAGCTACGACATCACCAACCGCGGACCCGGACTGTTTTTCCTCGACGGGGTTCCCGCCGAGGGCAGAAGCGCGGCCGAAGTCGAGACGGCGTTGCGCGACCAGATCCGGCGCCTGGTGGAAGAAGGCATAAGCGAAGACGAGTTGCGGCGGGTCAAGGCGCAGGTAATCGCGGCACAGGTCTTTGCGCAGGACTCGGTGTTCTACCAGGCGATGCGCATCGGCGCGCTGGAAATGGTCGGATTGCCGCACGATTCGGCGGACCGGCAGGTGAAGAAACTGCAGGAAGTCAGCGCCGGACAGGTGCGCGAGGTGGCGCGCAAGTATCTGGTGGACGATAACATGACGGTGGCGGTGCTCGATCCGCAGCGGCTTGCCACCGGCGCGCGGCCGCGCCCGAAGGCAGGAAACGGCCGTGACGAATAGAGCGAAAGTGCTGGCACGCGTGCTCGCTGTCGCCACAATCGCGTGCGCGGCTCCGGTGCAGGCGACGCTGCCGGTCCTGCAGTGGCAGACGGCCGGCGGGGCGCGCGTGTTGTTTGTCGAGACTCATGATCTGCCGATGCTGGATGTGGCCGTGGATTTCCCGGCCGGAACCAGCCGCGACACGCGCGAAAAGTCCGGTCTGGCCGCCCTGACATTGCGCATGCTGCGATTGGGCGTGGAAGGTTTCGATGAGGACCAGATTGCCGAGCGCCTCGCCGACGTCGGTGCGGAAATCGGCGGGCGATTCGACATGGACCGCGCCGGCTATGGACTGCGTACGCTGTCGAGCGGGCGCGAACGCGACGAGGCGGTGGCGGTGCTGTTGCGCATCCTGCAAAGGCCGACTTTCCCGCAGCCGATCTTCGAACGCGAGAAGGAACGGGTGCTGGCAGCGCTGAAGGAGTCCGATACCAAACCCGAGACGATTGCCGATCGCGAGTTCAAGCGCCGGCTCTACGCCGACCATCCCTATTCGTTGCGCGGTTCGGGAGAAATCGATACGGTCGCACGGCTCAGCCGCGACGATCTGGTGGGTTTCTACCGCCGCCATTTTTCCGCCAGGGAGGCGGTGGTTTCAATCATCGGCGACCTCAGCCGCGAACAGGCGCGCACGATCGGGGATCAGTTGACTTCCGGGTTGAAGGCGGCAGCGCCGCTGCCGGCGCTGCCGCCGGTACCGCGCCTTGCCAAAGAACAGACGAGCTGGATCGCGCATCCGGCCACACAGGCGCATATCCTGATCGGCCAGCCGGGGATCAAACGCCTCGATCCCGATTACTTTCCGCTGTGGGTGGGCAATTACGTGCTTGGAGGCGGCGGATTCTCCTCCCGACTCAACGAAGAAATCCGCCAGAAACGCGGCTTTGCCTACAGCGCATACAGTTACTTCAACCCGCTCGCACAACAAGGACCGTTCCAGATCGGGCTGCAGACCAAGAAAGATCAGGCCGAGGAAGCCCTCAAGGTGGCGCGCGACACGCTGGCGAAATTCGTCGCCGATGGTCCAACGCAGCAGGAATTCGAGGCCGCGAAACAGAACATCGTCGGCGGATTTCCCTTGCGCATCGACAGCAATGGGAAAATCCTCGAGTACCTGTCGCTGATTGGTTTCTACCGCCTGCCGCTGAGTTATCTGGAAGACTTTCCGGCGAGGATCGACGCAGTGACGCTGGCCGAGGTGAAAGACGCCTGGCGCCGTCGTATCGACCCCGCCCGCATGGTCACCGTGGTGGTCGGCGCGTCGGCAAGGCCTTGAGCCGGTAAAGGCCCGATGCCGGCGCGCAGCAACAGCGTTCGCATCATCGGCGGCGAGTGGCGGCGTCGTCTAATCCACTTTCCCGGCACGGCGGACCTGCGGCCTACGCCGGATCGGGTGCGCGAAACCCTGTTCAACTGGCTGGGACAGGACCTTACCGGGGAGACCTGTCTGGATCTGTTCGCCGGCAGCGGCGCGCTCGGGTTTGAAGCCGCCTCGCGAGGCGCCAAACAAGTGGTGATGGTGGAACGCGACGCGCAGATATTCCGCGCGCTGCAAGCGACTCACACAATGCTTGGCGCCGTGCAGGTTGAGCTGGTGCACGCCGATGCGCTGGCGTTTCTGCGATCCGATGCGCGCCGGTACGACGTGGTATTTCTGGATCCGCCCTACCATCTGGATCTGCTGCCGCGCCTGTTGCCTCTGTTGCCAAGCCGTCTTAACGGCGGCTCGCGCGTCTACCTCGAATCCGACCGGCTGCCGGAGCTGCCAAAGGGCTACGAGGTGCTGCGCCGATCCCGCGCCGGGCGGGTGCACGGTCTCCTGATAAAATGGGTTCAGTCATGAAGACGCGAACCAACAGGGCCGTCTATCCCGGCACCTTCGACCCGATCACGCGCGGCCACGAGGACCTGGTGCGCCGTGCCTCGAATTTGTTCGACGAGATGATCGTCGCGGTGGCCGACAGCCGGGGGAAAAGTCCGTTCTTCACCGTCGAAGAGCGCGTGGCGATGGCCAGAGAAACGCTGGCGCCTTTCGACAACGTGAGGGTGGAGGGCTTTTCAGGCCTGCTGATGGACTTCCTGCACAAGCACGACGCCAAGATCATCCTGCGGGGACTGCGCGCCGTGTCCGATTTCGAGTACGAGTTTCAGATGGCCGGAATGAACCGCAACCTGTTTCCGGATGTCGAAACCCTGTTCCTGACGCCGGCCGAACAGTACATGTTCATTTCCGCCACCATGGTGCGCGAGATTGCCAGCCTGGGCGGAGACGTCTCGCCGTTCGTCAACCCAATCGTGATTCCGCGGTTGAAGGCGAAAGTGCGGAATTGAGTTCACCATGGCCCTGATGATCACAGACGAATGCATCAACTGCGACGTGTGCGAGCCGGAGTGTCCGAACAACGCCATTTTTCAGGGCGAAGAGATCTACCAGATCGATCCGGACAAATGCACCGAGTGCGTCGGCCACTACGACCGGCCGCAATGCCAGGAGGTCTGCCCCGTGGACTGCATTCCGCTGAACCCGGCATTGCCGGAAACGAGGGAGCAGCTCTACGACAGATATCTGCGCCTGACGCAGCAGAAGATGACGCAGCAGAAGATCAAGACTTCCGCCTGAACGTGCACCGGCCGGGGCCTACTGCGGCCGGCGATGTTCTACGCCGTACTTGGCGTAGATGCGGGCGAGACTGCCGTCGGCCAGCATTCTGTCGAGCACCTCGTTGACGGCATCCACCAGTGCCTGGTCCGATTTGCGCAATCCCACCGAAACTTCCCAGGTGAGCTGAGGCTCGCTGTCGAAGGCATTCACCAGCCGCAGCCCGGATTCCCGGTGCTGGAAAATGTAGTAACTCATGGTCGCCGTTGATACCGCCGCCCCGTACAACTCGCCCTTCTGCAGATCCTCCACCATGTCGGACTGGAAGGCGTAGGGCGATATGCTTTTGCCGGCCTTGCCGAGCACCATGCCGGCAACGGAATTGATCATTGTGCCGATTTTCTGACCCTTCTTCAGTTCCCTGAAATCGCCGATCGGCTCGGCATCCTGGCGCATGCCGAGCGCAACTCCCGATTTCTGGTAAGGGCGTGACAGCCGCAATCGACCCTCCGAAATCTCAGGATCGTTCGCGGAGTCGAGCAGCATGTCGCAGTTGACGACGTTGGCACGCCGGCGGGGAAGGATCCATTCGGTATTGAGCGAGACGCCGAGTCCCTGCGCAATGGCGCGCCCGATCTCGATCTGGAAACCGGGCGTCTGCGGCTTGTTGCTGGCATACGGCAGCGCGTCGGCGTTTGCGCACATCGATATCGCGCCCAGCGACTTGACCTCGGCCAGGGTGCGTGCCGCCGCGTCCTCCGGAGCCAATGGCACCAACGCGGCACATACACAACTTGCCGCGAGGAATCCGCGCATTGGAGAGAATTTCGTGAGCGGCTTCATGATGGATTCTTGGGCTCTACCCCCGGCTTCAGGTTGCGGATGAATTTGACGATCTTTCGAATCTGGTCGTCGGTGTACACGCTCCCGAAGGCTGCCATGCGCCCCGGCACCCCTACCTTGATCCGGTTGAACAGGTACTCGTCGGTGCGTTCGGAATTCATCAATTGCGGCCCCTTGCCGGCGTGGCGCCCGGAATCCTCATGGCAGAAGCCGCAGATGCCGCTGAACGTCGCCTTCACGTCAAATTCCTTCTTGGGTGCCTCATCGGCCAACGCCGGTCCGGCGATGACACAGGTCATGAACAGGCCTGCCAGCAGGTTTCGAAAATTCGCATTGGTGTTGGACATTTCCAATTGCAGGTGTCCTTCGCGTAAATCAACATTTTTCGTCTGCAGGGTTACCTGCAAACTGAACGATGAAATAACGATTCGACAGCAATTTCGCTTACAAGAAAAAAGGGCGGGGACGAATCCCCGCCCTTGACCGTATAACTGCTATAGGTCCTGATTACTGCAGCGCGAACACCTTCAGCACGCCAGAGTCCTTGGGCATGCTCGTCCAGGGTTCACCCCACAGGTCGCCGTAGCCGTCGCCGACCAGGCTGCCCCAGCCAGTCATCACGGCCACATACTGCTTGCCCTTGGCCATGTAGGTGATGGTGCCGCCATTGCTGCCCTGGCCGTTGTTGTGGCTCCACAGTTTCTTGCCGGTCGCAGCGTCGTACGCGGTGAACATTCCATCGGCTTCCGGTACGAACAGCACATTGCCCGCGGTAGTCAGCAGACCGCCGTGGGGCACGGCGCCGGGGTACTTGATCTCGAATTTCACCTTGCCGGTGACCGGATCACGCGCGCGGATATGGCCCCACGGCTTGTCGTTGCCCGGGCCGTGCATGGTGAAGTCGGCGCCGATATTGAGCTGTACCACGGGCTCGGTGATCGGGTCGGTCTTCTTAATATCGAGGTCCATGCACC